>CAZKWG010000822.1:0-3502 GCA_964556105.1 uncultured Enterobacterales bacterium
CCCCCGCCCGCTCCCACGGCCCGCTGATCGGGCGGTCCAGCCGGCCGAGCTGGTGCTCCTGCTGGACGCGCTCCAGGGCGTCGATCAGGGCGCCCAGGCCCGTGGCGTGGTCGCCCTCCTCCGCCAGCTCGAGGCGCCGCGCCGCCGCGCTCAGCTCCGGCCAGCCGTAGCTCCCGCCCGCCCCGGCGATCTGGTGGGCCAGCGCTCGCGCCCGCTCGAGCGCCGCCGCCTCGCCGCGGAGCAGGCCGGGCTCGAGGCCGCGCAGCGCGTCGATTCGCGCCGGGAAGCCGCCGACGAAGCGGGAGCGGAGCTCCTCGAAGGCGGGCGGCCGCGCGCTCATGGCGTGGCGCCGAGCAGACGGTGGCGCACCATGTCCGACAGCAGCTTCACGTCGAGGATCGGCTTGCTGAGGTAGTCATCGAAGCCCTGCTCCAGCAGGCGCCGCCGATCTTCGGAGGACGCGTAGGCCGTCAGCGCGATCACGGGCAGCCGACACAGCTCGGGGTCGGCGCGCATCGCCTGCAGGACCTCCTCGCCGCTCAGGCGCGGCAAGGAGATGTCCATCAGGACCAGATCCGGCGGGAAGCGCCGCATCGCCTCCAGGGCGACCACCCCGTCATCGTAGGCCGTCACCTCGTACGAGCCGAACAGGATCGCGACGAACAGCGCCAGGCAGTCCGGGTTGTCCTCCACGACGGCGACGCGCTGCATGGCCACATACCTCCGAAGCGAGCCCGCTCTCCCACGTCTGGTCTGCCGCGACCGTCGTTGGGGAGACGCTCCCAGTCCAAGGAATGATAGCACTCGGGAAGAGGGAGATCGTTTGAGCTTGGCGGATTTGGGGCGCGGCGGGCTCACCATGGCCACACATCCACCCAGAGAGGCCGCTCTTCGCCGTCTACGCTCCGCACGAGGTCCAGAGCGCCGAAGCCCGCCGGCTGCGCGTCGGCGGCGCGCCACTCGATGAGCTCGACCTCGTCCACCCGAAGCACGGTGCTGCGCTCGGCGGGAGGATCCAGGCGCACATAGAGCAGGGCCGCGTTGGGCGCGCGGCCGTCTATGGGCTCGAGCGCGTCCGACGGCACCTCCACCAGCACCTCCTGCCAGCCGCCCTCGCTCAGCGAGAGGTGGAGATCGAGATCCTGCAGGATCGCCGAGGTGGGCGCGACGGTCGGGTCCAGATCGTCGAAGTGGTAGAGCAGGAGCCGCAGGCTGGCGCGATCGGGCTCGCCCGCGATCCAGGCCTGGAGGCGGAGGCTGTAGCGCGCCGCGCCGTCGAGCGGCTCCGCGCCGTCGGCGTCCGCGTAGAGGCGGTGAGCCTGGAGCGGGATGCGGGCCAGCGTGCGGGCGCTGACGTGGCTCTGATCGACCGGCTGGCGCACCAGCTCAAGGCTGAAGCGCCCCTCGCTCGCGTCGCGGTCGGTGACGTCGATATCGGGGGCGTCCCAGGTCCAGCCGGGCACCTCCTCCACATCATCGACGTCGTCATCCTCGAATCGCCCCAGCCCGAAGAGCGCCCGACCCACCTCCACATCGGCGGGAGGGGGCTCCGACAGGGCCAGCCGGACCAGGCCGTCGCGCGGCAGCGCCAGCGCTCCGCTCGCCGGCAGGACGAGCTCGCGGCGCGAGAGATCGCCGGCGCCCGCCGTGATCCGCCCGGTGCCATGCTCCAGGACCATGCCCGGCAGGGTCACGTTCGGGTCCAGATCCTCCGCGACCGTGCGAACGGCGAGATCGTCGCCGCGCCGCGCCTCGCCGAGGATCTGGGAGCGATCCCAGACGGTGCGCAGCACGTCCTGGGCGAGCGCGTCGGTGACCAGGACGGGCTGGTAGGCGTCCAGCAGGCCCGGGACGAAGCGGGCCTCGACCAGCGCGCCGTCGTGGGTCCAGATCGTGCGCAGGAAGCCGCTCGGCCAGGTCGAGAGAAAGTTTTGATCGAACACAAAATTTCCGAGGCTGTACGCGATGAGCTTCCCTTTGTACCACTCCACGCCTTGAAGGACGTGAGGGTGGTGGCAGACGACGAGGTCCGCGCCCGCGTCCACCGCGGCCCGCGCCGCCTCGCGCACCGCCTCGCCGCCCGCGGGAGCGAACTGAAAGCCCATGTGGAGCTGCACGACCATCACGTCCACACGGGCGGCCAGCGCGGTGATGGCCGCCGGGCTCTGGTCGGTCCAGAGGGCCGCGCCGCCGTGCCCGCGCCGCGCGACCCAGTCCTGAAGCTCCGGATAGACCGCCTCCGCTGAGGCCCAGAGCGCAGCGCGCCCCTGCTCGTTCAGGGACGGCTCGGCGTCCAGCAGGGCCTGCCAGGCGGAGCCGAGGCGACGGCTGGCCACCGGCACCCCCAGGCTCTCCTCGCCCCAGCTTCGCGCCTCCCACATCCACGCCTCCTCGGGCGCGAGGTCCGCGGGCGCCTCCTCCTCGTCCAGCGGGTACTGATCGTTGACGTAGTCGCCGTCCACGCTGGTCCAGGCGAGCATGCCGACCGAGAGCCCGCCCACCTCGCCGCGCACGGGCGCCTCGGCCTGCTCCGCGTCCAGCCCCGCGCCGACGTGCAGGATCTCCCGGGCGTCCAGGGCTGCGATCGTGCTGGCGACCCCCTCGTCCAGCCAGTCCCGCTGATGGTTGTTCGCCAGCCCGACGATGTCGGCGCCCAGCGCCAGGACGCCGTCGAGGTGCTCCGGTCGGGTCAGGAGCAGCCAGCGTTTGGCGGGGTAGGCGTCCTCGTCGGCCAGCTCGCCCACCACCGTCTCCAGGTTCAAGCTGGCCAGGTCGGCCAGCGAGAAGGCGCCCGCGACGTGCTGAACCAGCGCCTCGGCGCTCGCCCCGCCGTCGCCGCTCTCCAGAAGCGGCGCGCCCGTGTCGGGCTGGTCATAGCGCCGGCCCAGCATCACGTCCCCGGCGAAGTGCATCGCGACGTGAGCGTCGGCGTCGTGCAGCGGCACCGTGAGGGGAGCGTCCACGTCCCCGCGGCCGATCAGGGCGGGCTCCGCCAGCATCCCCGGCCCGCGCAGGACCGCCAGGACCGGGTGCTCCAGGCGCCGCAGGACGACGCAGCCGTCCTTCCCGGCCCTCCTCGCCCGCCCCTCCACCTCGACGGTGGCGTCCTGCACCGGCTGGCCCGCGCGGTCCACCGCGCAGACCGTGACCGAGAAGCGGTCCTCGGCGCAGCCCGACGCGCTCAGCGCGAAGCTGAGGATCGCGAGGTTGGTTGAGACGTGGACAGGCCTGGGTTGGCGCACCGCAGTAGTTTAAGCTCGTCGGGCCGGCGAGCCCAACGTTGTGAAAGAGGAGGCGCCGAAGGTCAGGCGCACGGTCGGCCCGGGGCCCAGGTGGAGGCTCCAGCCGTGCGCCGCGGCGACGCGCGCCGGGCGGCCACGACGACCAGATCGTTGGCGCCGTCGCAGCGCCGACGATCAGCCAGCGGTGCCGGATGGAGCTCGGGCCGGACTACATCGGCGCGGATCCTGCGCAGGGCTCGTAGGCCTGGAAGAAGTCGCAG
>CAZKWG010000823.1:0-3501 GCA_964556105.1 uncultured Enterobacterales bacterium
GAACCTCCCCTACGACGATTCACAACGACTGGAGGTAGAATGCTCAAGGTCAACGTAGGAACGGATGTGGGCCAGATGTTTCGTGTCTCTGTGGTGTACACACTCTGCGGGCTGATGCAGTCTGCTCCTGCCACCCAATGCGCTGAGCCGACGTGGTGGGTCGCTCGAGTGTCGATCGAACGGGTGGATGACGACATGTCGGATGCTGTGGAGTCTGACCTGACGGCAGAGTCTGCCCGCTGGGCGGTTGAGGGGATGATCTCGCAGCCGACCTCCGACAACAGGCTCACGCTGCACCAGCTGCTCGCGTCGAGCGGGAACCTCGATCTCGATCCGGTATCCGAATGAGCCGCAAGTCCTGTCTTCGGCTGGGTAGTCTGGTGGTCGCCGGATCGTTGATCCTCGCTGGCGTGGGTAGCCTGTTCCATGGATGTTCCTACTGCTCACCGACGGTCGATGAGCCAATCTCTGGCGAGTATCGGGTCGCCGACCACGAGATCACGGCTCCGGCCGACCTGGTGGGTCTCATGGAGGACAACCGGCTCGTTCTGACCTACACGGGAGCGGATGGCGCTACCTACCGTGTGACTTACGAGATCGGCGAGAAGGTGTATTAGGACAGATGGAGGCTACCCCCTACGGGACCTCTCTCCCAGGATTCGTCGGTGGACGCTCCACCCTCGACGTGCGATGCTTCTCCCTGGGCTTCTCGTCTCGGCATTCGGCCGGGGTGCGGACCCACGGTGACGACGAGCCAGGAGGAGACGATGTCGGCAGTCAGGCACCTTTCTGAACCCACGAGCGCCTGCTCTCAACGCGCCGTCGTCCGAGGCGCTCTGGTTGGAGTCTGTCTGCTGCTCACGTTCTCCTGCAATGAGAAAGAGCAGCCCGACGACACCTCGCCGGACAGCGCAGACACGCAGGGCGAGACCGGTGACTGGAGCGGTTACGACTGCGGGCCGGTCTCTCGCCTGGAGAGCATCTGGGGGTATGGCTGGCCACCGACGGCGGTCTTTTCGCCTGAAACGGACGCGCAAGGAGCTTACGAGCAGGTGGTGTTGGCGGGTGATCTCCTGGGCGGTGGTGAGGGGGTGCTGGGGGTTGGCGCCCCGGAGGCCTCCGCAGGCGGGACAGCCGCTGGCGCCGTGACCCTCTGGTTGGGTCCGCTGGGTCCTGTCTGGTACACGGAGGCTTCCGCTACGCTGGTGGTGCATGGTGAGGCAGAGAGCGGCCTCGGCTCGGCGCTGGACGGTGGGCAGGACCTGGACGAGGACGGGCTCCCCGATCTGGCGATGGGTGGATCGGCGTCGGACAGTGTGTTCGTGCTGCTGAGCGGGTCGCTGGACGCGGAGGCTGGCGAGAGCGCGCCGCACGCACACATTCAGGGGACCGGGAGCTCTGGGCTGGGCGCGCGCCTGGACCTGGCGCCCGACATCGACGGGGACGGCGTCGCTGAGCTGGTGTTCCCGGCGCCAGACGGCGGGCCCTCGGGAGAGGGCGCCGTGATCGCGGTCTTCGGGCCGATCTCGCCCGGGGAGGGGGTCGTAGAGGACCTGGGCGCATTTTGGACGGACAGCGGCGGGCTCCGGCCTACAGTGGTGGTCGGGGTGGACGACGTCACGGGGGACGGATTCGGGGATCTGGCCGTTGGCGCGCCTGCAGAGACGGCCTCCGAAGAGGGCGCGACCTGGGTGTTGCCGGGAGGTGTGGGTGTGGAGCTTGGAGGCGACCTGTCGGAGGTCGCGACGCAGATCGACGATCTCGACTCGTACCGGGAACAGAGCCTGGCGCCGGCGGGGGACTTGAACGGGGATGGTGTGGGGGATCTGTTTGTAGGGACGACCGATGAAGACTGGAGCACCTTCACGGTGTTTCCGATATATGGTGGGGGCGACTTTGATCACGCTTTTATCTGGGCGCAGGTCAATGAAGAAGCCGGTCGATCGCAGGCCCTGTCCTCGGGCGACCTCGATGGTGATGGCCTGCTGGACTTTCTCATTGGGGGTGCGCTCATGGACCTCTCGGAGGACGAACAGGACATTGGGATCGCTACGGTGGCCTACCTTGAGCTGGACGCGACCGCTCCAAGCGGCGCCTCAATCACCTTCACCGAAATCGGCTCCCGCCTCGGGACCTCTGTAGACGCCTCCTCGGACATCAGCGGAGACGCCATCGCGGATGTGGCCTTCTCCGCGCCCGGCGTCGGTGCTGGGCGTGTCTACGTGCTCTCGGGCTGCTGGTGACCGGCGTTGGGATGTCGGGTCGGCTGGAATGCAGGGCCCCCACCGCCCCCTTCGGGGGCACCTCCCCCACGGCGGGGGGAGTGGGACTGTGGCAGGGAGTTGCAATGATGATATGAGGCCCCTGTTCTAGTCGCCGCGCTGTGAAGGAGGAGGTCAGATGATCGCCTTGCGTGAGAAGTCTCTGCCAGTACACTTGTTCCGAAGGTCGAGCCGTCGTGTTCTGCCCATTCTCCTGTTCCCCCTGTTCCTTACAGGTCTGACCTGCCTGTCTCCTACTTGGGAGCTGACGCTTGTTGAAGCCGGCGCTACCGATGGCGGGCTCAGCGCGTCATCGGATATGACGTGGCGATCGGTAGGGTTCGCCTACGTCTCTGAGGCAGAAGGGGATGCGCTGATTCGGATCGGAATGGAGGTCGTCAGCGTTGAGGGCAACCGTGGCACGGATAGCCTGACGCTCGCTCGCCCTGGCGACACGGCGTCCTCTGGCTCGTCGGGCGGTCCCGCGTACTGGTCACCGATGGTGCTGTCCTTGTCTGGTTGCGAGGAGGCCCCTGTGTGTCCGGCCGTCAAGTGGACGCATCTGCCTGAGGGAACCTGGGATATTATCGTCGGCCCTCATGTCCTGGTGGAGACGGGTACTGTGGAGATCACGTCCGATCAGCTGGTGATTCTGTATACGGAGGACGAAGTAGAGTATACGGTCGTCTACACCGTTGAGCCAGGTTAGGCGAGCAAATGGGAGCGCACCTTCAAGAGTTGAGCGAGGAGGCGACCATGGGACTGCACGTACGCGGACTCCTTGAGAACGCGACGCTGACGCCGGGCTCGGGCGTAGACCTGTCTCAGGCGTTGTCGTCGGGTGATCTCGATGGGGACGGCCTCGTCGAGGTCATGACGGGAGGCCAGGACACGGACATCAGCGGAGAAGCCTCAGATGAAGGTGCCGCCATGTTCGTTTACAACCAACTCGGTGGAGCCTACGAAAGTGGCATCATCGCCCTGATCGAGCCTGGCGCTCGTGTCGGAGCCTCTGTAGACATCTCGCAGGACATGAACGGCGACGATGTCGCAGACATCGCGATCTCGGCGCCGGCCGTGGGGAGCGGGACTGTCTACGTGCTCTCGGGCTGCTGGTGAGCGGGGGCTGGGTACGGAGTGGGAGCATGTCCAGGCGGCTGGAAGGTAGCCTCGCCCCCTTCGGGGGAACCTCCCCTACGACGATTCACAACGACTGGAGGTAGAATGCTCAAGGTCAACG
>CAZKWG010000824.1:0-3497 GCA_964556105.1 uncultured Enterobacterales bacterium
GGGCCACCGGCTCGACCCCGGACAGGGCCAGCTCCACCGGGGCCGGCGTGTCCACCGCCGCGGCCGTGACCTCGACCAGCTCACCGCGCTCGGTCTCCATCACGTAGACGTTGTCCGTCACCAGATGAACGAGCGGCAGCGGCTCGCCGGGGAGCCAGGGGCGCAAGGACTCCAGCCCCGGCACGAGGTAGGTGCCGCCGACCAGCAGGCCGAGCGCGAGGCCGAACTGACCGAGGTGCAGGAGCTCGCGGCGGTGGTCGTCCATGGCTGAGGTATAGATCCTTTGACTTGACGCGTCAAGATAGAGGGTGCGCTCAGAACGCGTAGTAGATGAAGGAGAGCGTCTCCCCGGTGCCGAGCGTCGCGCAGGCGGCGGCGACGCCCATCAGGACGATGGCCCAGACCAGCGCGCCCCCGCGCACGAAGCGCGCCTGCGCCTCCTGCTCCCAGCGCTCGGGCGTGAAGTGCGCGGCGTAGCCGATACCCAGGATGGCCAACGCGGTGTAGGAGAAGCGCGGGATGGCCAGCGTCGTGTCGAACATGGCCACGGTGTAGGCGAGCGCCGCCTCCAGATCCTCGGCGCGGAAGAGGATGCGGGCGAAGACGACGAAGTTCAGGGTGAGGAACATCCGCCAGAACCAGGGCCAGCCCTCGGTCGGATCGTCGTCGGCGGAGCGCCCCGCGCGCTTGCGCTGCCAGCGGTTCAGGCAGACGGCCGCGCCGTGCATCAACCCATACAGGACAAAATTCCAGCTCGCCCCATGCCATACACCCAGGATGAGCAGGGTCAACATCAAGTTGCGGTAGATCTTCCAGCTCGCGTCCACCCGCGCGCCGCCCATCGGGAAGTAGACGTAGTCGCGCACCCAGGACGACAGGGTCATGTGCCAGCGACGCCAGAAGGCGGCCACGCTGGCGGCCTTGTAGGGGCGCTTGAAGTTCTCCGGCAGCTCGAAGCCCAGGAGCAGCGCGCTGCCGATGGCGATGTCCGTGTACGCCGAGAAGTCGCAGTAGATCTGCAGCGTATAGGCGTAGAGCCCGATAGCCAGCTCAATACCGGAGAAGCGCTCCGGGTCGGCGAAGAGGGGGTCCACCACGCCCTGCGCGAGCACGTCGGCCAGAACGATCTTCTTCAACATCCCGAGCCCGATCCGATACAGGCCGCGGCCCACCATGTCTCGCTGCAGCGACGGCAGGGCGCGCAGGGCGGGCAGGAGCTCGTGGGCGCGGACGATGGGACCGGCGACGAGGTGCGGAAAGAGCCCGATGAAGGTCACGAAGCGGAGCGGGCTGGGCTCAGGGTCGGCGCCTTTGCGCACGTCGATGACGTAGGCCAGCACCTGAAAGGTGAAGAAGCTGACGCCGATGGGCAGCGGCACGTCCACCACCGGCAGCGCCCCCGGCAGACCTGCCCAGCCGAGCGCCGTGTTCGCGCTCTCGGCGATCCACGGCCAGTATTTGCAGTACAGCAGGGGCGCGAGCATCGCGACCGTGCCCACCCCCATGATCCACGCGGTCTGGGGCGTCCCCTTCCGACCCAGCCGCGCCAGCAGCCCTGCCGTCCCCCAGCCCAGCAGCGTCACGCCCAGCCAGACCGGCAGGTGCGCCGGGTTCCAGGACGCGTAGAAGAAGATGGAGCTGGCCCCGAGCCACAACAGCCGCAGCCCGCGCGGCAGCAGCCAGTACACGGTCACGATGAGGGCGAGGAAGACCAGGTAGTCGAGCGTGGGGAAGAGCATGGCGGGGGCTGGGGGGCTGGCGGGGAGTCCCCCCTATCCCGCCATGCGCGCTCAGCACCCCGTATAGGTGCAGGTGAAGGTCTCGTTGTTGTCGAAGCGGCTGTAGTACAGGTAGGCGCCCACCACGATGTCGTACAGATCGTTGTCCTCGCTGCCCAGCCAGTCGCAGGTCGTCGAGCGGACCGACGCGCCTGAGGTGGCCGGCAGGTAGACGCCGCCCGCCAGCAGCGAGGTGTTCCCCCAGATGCCGTAGGTGGCGCTGCTCGAGCCGGTGCAGCGGATCGTGGACACGCCGGCCATGTAGAAGCCGCCGCCCAGCAGCGTGCTGGCGTTGGTCGAGACGTTGCTGGTGGACATCACGAAGTCGGACGCGCTCAGGTAGGCCCCGCCGCCGTAGTCGCCGCCGCTGTTGGCCGTGATCTCCGTGTCCGTGACCGTCACGCTCGAGGAGCTGAGCGCCGCGATGGCGCCGCCGTAGCTGTCAGCGTCGTTGGCCGAGAGGTCCACGTCGTCCAAGGTCACGTCGGAGCCGGTCACGTACATCCCGCCGCCGTAGGTGGCGGAATTGTCGTAGATGAGGGCGGTGGTGGCGTCCGTGTCGCAGCTGTTGACGTAGATCCCGCCGCCGAAGGCCGCGTCGCCTCCGGTGACCTCCACCTCGTTCAGCGTCAGCGTGCCGCTGCTGCGGCAGGCGATCCCGCCGCCCCAGTTGGCGTAGCCATCGGTGACGACGACGTCGTCCAGGGTGCCGTCCGACCCGTTGATGTAGACGCCGCCGCCGTAGCTGGAGGCGGTGTACCCGTCGGCGATGGTCAGCCCGCTCAGCGTGATGTCGCCGCTGGCGTTGATGACCCGCTTGGAGCCGCCGCCCGAGAGCGTCGTCTCGCCGGAGCCGTAGAGCCCGTCGATGACCAGCGCCGTCGCGGTGGAGGTCACCGAGACATAGTAGGTTCCCGGGCAGACATAGATCGTGCCCGAGCTGGACTGCGAGATCGCCTTGGGCGAGGCCAGGGTTCCCGAGGCCCAGGTGCTGCTCACCAGGGTCTTCGTGCCGGTGATCGTCTGGTAGTGGACCGCCCCGTCCTCGTCGCCGTCGCAGTCCTGGTCTACGCCGTCGCAGTACTCCGACTCGCCGGGGTTGATGTCGGCGTCCGTGTCGTCGCAGTCCGTCCTGCTCGACACATAGCCCGAGGGCGCGTCGCAGCTCGTGGTGGCCGTGGCGCTGGACGACCCGTAGGTGTCGCTGTCGGCGTCCGGATACCAGCTCGCCTCGCCGAACGCGCCGGCCTCGTCGATGGCGCCGTCGCAGTCGTCGTCCTCGTCGTCACAGATCTCCGTGCCGCCCGGCTTGTTGGAGCTGTCCGTGTCGTCGCAGTCGGAGCTGTTGGAGACGAAGCCCGAGGGCGCGTCGCAGCTCTCGTAGCTCACGCTGGCGTCCCCGTAGAGGTCGGAGTCCGCGTCGCGGTACCAGGTGGTGCTGTCCACGGCGCTCTCGTCGATCGTGCCGTCGCAGTCGTTGTCGTCGTCATCACAGACCTCGTCCGCGCCGGGGTAGCTCTCGTCGGCGAAGTCGTCGCAGTCGGTGTCGTCGGCGACGTAGCCGCTCGGCATGTCGCAGGCGACCTTCGCCGACCCGTCGTCCCCGTAGCCGTCATCGTCGCGGTCCTGGTACCAGGTCTGCGCGTCCACCGCGCTGGCCTCGTCCACGTTGCCGTCGCAGTCGTAATCGTCGCCGTCACAGACCTCGTCGGCCCCCGG
>CAZKWG010000825.1:0-3488 GCA_964556105.1 uncultured Enterobacterales bacterium
CGGTCCAGGTCGGCCTGCTCGAGCTGGTGGCGCACCAGGGGCGGCAGGAGCAGGTCGTCCCATTTGACGTCTACGCGGCGCGGCAGCGCGAGATCGCTCTCCGGCATCCCGGTCACGTCGACGTGCGAGCCGCCGGTGCTGTCGCCGTGCAGGCGTCGGGTGACGCGCTCGTCGAAGAAGCCCGTGTGCTGGCTGCCGTGCAGCGGGACCTCGATCCAGCGGAGCTGCGCGCCGCTGGTCAGGGCGGCGACGCGGGCCGGGGCGGGGTTCGCGGAGATCAGGACGCGCAGGCCGCGGGCGCTGCGGGTGCGCCAGATCAGCTCCTCGATGAGCGGCGTGGCGTTGTGGGCGTTGGCGCCGAAGCCGTCCACGACGGCGAAGCCCTGGGCGGCCAGGGACAGGGCGATCTGACCGGCCAGCCCGGCGGCCGTGACCTGCGCCTCCTCCAGGCGGATCGGGCGCAGGGCGGCGGCTCCCCAGCGGCGCGAGAGCTCCCAGAGCAGGCCCTCGCGGCTGGCGCCGTGCCAGACCTCCCAGGTGCCCGGCTCCAGCAGCGGCGGATGCGGGCCGTCCAGCTCGAGGTCCAGCGGCGGCGCGAGGCCGAGCCCGGTCCGGCCGGCGTGGGTCAGGCGCAGGGCTGCGCTGCCGGGGACGCGCGGGTCGCCAGGGCTCTGACCGACGATCTGCACGAGCCCCCAGGCGTTGAGCCCGCCCACGGCGCGCTTGAGCGCGTCGGCCGGGACCTCGGTGCCCCCCAGGGCCAGGAGCCGGCTCCAGGAGACCACGCCGCGGCGCTGGGCCTCGTCGGCCTGCTGGTGCTCGTCGGCCAGGGCCGGGTCCACCTCCAGCGCGGCCATCAGGTTCAGCACGCCCTCGGCCGCGGGGTCCAGAGCGAGGATCTCGACGAGGCGGCGCGACGCACGATGGTCCTGACTCACCTGGCTCCTCCGACGCCGTAGACGCGGCGCGCTGATTTTCTGTGGCCTGTCGCACAGACGCAATGTCAGCCAGCGAGAGACGGCATGTCCTGCCTGTCCTGGGCCCGTCATGCCCGTAGGTCTGTACAGGGCTTCGGCGCGTGTGCTGAACCGACTTAGGATAAAAGCGCTTGATAGCAAGAAACACACCGTCTACGTTGATCGGGTGTGACGCCGCTCCAGCGGCACTCCAGGCGCTGCACGACCCCAGGTACGCACCCCCAGACCTCTCCGGGCCTCCAGAGAGGGATGAACTCCGAGGTGAAGATGGCGGTTCTCGAGCGTTTTTCCGACAGAGAGCCCGATTACTGGCGCTACCGGGCGCGCCAGGAGCCGCGGCCCGAGCCCGCGCTCATCCCGAGCCCAGCAGGCAACATCCCTGGCCCGAGCGCCACGGTCAGCCCGCTCTGGCGACCGGCCCCGAAGACCGCCGGTCGCTGAGATCTGACTAGACGAGTTAGTCGCAGAAGGGCCCGGACTCGGTGACGGCGTTGTTGTCGTCATCGCACTCGGAGATGGCGCCGGTGCCGGTGCCGTCGTCGTCCGCCTCCAGCCACAGGGCGTCCGCCTCGCGGGCGGTGTCGGCCTCCACCCGGAACTCCAGCACCTCGCTGGTCCGCGCGGAGGGCACCTCGGCGGTGGTCTCCTCGACGCCGGCCAGGATCTTCGCGCCGTCTACGATGGCGTAGAGCGCCACCTTCGCGCCGGCGGGGAGCGCCTCGGCCGAGCGGTTGCGGATGCGCCCGGCGACGTAGAGCACGCCCGCGTCGCAGTCGTCCTCGCAGACGCCGAGGATCTCGCTCTCCAGGTCCATCACCAGCTCCGTGCCGGGCTCGCGGTCCAGCGCCGAGTGCCAGGAGTTGTAGGTGGTGAAGCTGGGCACAGCCGTGGTGGGCACGCTCAGGTCGTCGTTGATGTTCGTGATGCTGTAAGCGTGCTGGTTCCAGACCTGGCGGGCGGGGGCCCAGCTCTCGTCCTCGTCCCCGTAGATGGAGATGGCCGAGCGGGAGCCGGCGTGGGCGACGACGATCTCCGCCTGGCCGTCGGCGTCCACGTCGGCGATGACGGGGTAGTCGTACATCGTGTCGGACTCGTGGTCGGCCGAGTAGAACTTCAGCGCGCCGGTGGCCCCGTCGTAGGCCGCCATCTCCACCTCGTCGATGTAGACCACCTCCGGCTGGCCGTCGCCCTCGAAGTCGAAGATCGACGCGCCGCTGGCGCCGGACTCGTCGGTGACGCGCGCCGTCCAGAGGATCGAGCCGTCCATGTTGAAGACCACCAGCTTGTTGCCGCCGGCGACGATGATCTCGGGCTCGCCGTCCAGGTCCACGTCGTCCACGGCGGGCGGCGAGACGATGTTCGCCGTCGTCAGCGTCTCCGGGCCCCAGAGCACGGTGCCGTCGGTGTCGATCACGCGCACGGTGTTGTTGGTGACGGCGACGATCTCGCCCTGCTCGTCCGCGTCGAGGTTGGCGACGCCGATGAGCGCGTCGCTGGCGGTGGGGTCGTAGCGGAGCGTCTCGCCGTCCGGCGAGTACGTGGCGTTGCCGACGATGACCTCCTCCACGCCGTCCAGGTCGAGGTCGGCCACCGCCGAGATGGAGGCCTCGTCCATGGTCAGCTCGCCGAACGCGATCTGCCCGAAGCAGCCGCGCCCGTGCTCGCCGACGCCGCGGGTGCTGCCGTCGGCGTTGAGGATGACGCGCCCGCCTACGATCTCCGGTGAGCCGTCGTGGTCCATGTCCGAGACGCTGATCGCCGTGGCGTAGTCGAAGTCGTCGCCGACGAAGTGCTCGCTCTCCCAGAGCTCGGCGCCCGCCGAGTCGAAGGCGACCATCGTGTAGTCGCCCGTCCCCAGCAACGAGCTCGCGTACTCGCGGACGACGACGATCTCGGGGTACCCGTCGGCGTCCAGGTCGGCCAGGGCGGGCGCGGCGGCGTAGCCGATGTCTGCCGCCTTCTCCCAGAGCGTGCCGGAGCCGTCCCCGCTGGCGACCACCAGCGTGCCGTTGCCGAAGATGCTCGTGATGTTGGCGACGATCTCCGGCATCCCGTCCAGGTCCAGGTCGCCCACGGCGACGGTCGCGCGCGAGTAGGCGCCCTCGCCCAGGTCCCACTCGACGATGGGGGTGAACGAGCCATCCCCAAACGAGCAGGAGTCGGACAGGCCGACGTCGTCAGCGTCGAAGGACCAGGTGGGACACTCCCGGTCCGGGTCGGGCGCGTCGCTGTCGCCCTCCGTCCAGAAGCCGGTGTCCCAGCTGTCCCCACCGGCGCTGACCTTGTCCTTGTCGCGGAAGTCGTACTCGAGACAGCCCGAGAGCAGGACGAGCACGACGAGGGCTGGGCGCATGGGGAGCCTCCTGGCGAAACTGTGGCCGGGAAGCGTAATCTCCAGCGGCGCCCGAATCAAGGCGTCCTTACTTGCCGATCACCTTCTGCCATGCCGGGCGAGCGCTGACGCGGGCCCACCAGGCGGCGACGTTGGGGCGCTCGGCGATGATCTCACCC
>CAZKWG010000826.1:0-3484 GCA_964556105.1 uncultured Enterobacterales bacterium
GTACTGGCTGTGTGTCCCTGCCGGACACTCCGGGGCGGGGCCGACGTCGGCCAGGGCGGCGAGGCTGAGGGCGAGGATCAGGTGCATCGGCAGGGCGCTCCGACCCTCAGTATAGCGAATTGTCTCTCCGAGATCTTTTCAGCGCGACCGGTAGCGCTCGGGCGCCCCTGCGGTGTCTCAAGGGCCGTGGAGGTCATCATGCGCACGACCATCGCCGCCCTTCTGGCGGTTCTTCCTGGCTGCATCATCGAGGTTCACGGCGGGGACGGCGTCCCGGCCACCGAGGTCCGCGCGGTGGGCGCCTTCGACGCCATCGCCAACGAGGTCAGCCTGGACGTGGACATCACCTACGGCGAGACCCCGTCCGTCACCGTCACCTGTGACGAGAACCTGCTCGAGAACATCGTCGCCCGCGTAGACGGCAGCACGCTCGTCATCACCACCGAGCGGAGCGACGGCTTCTGGATTCAGCTCGACCCCCGGACGCCCTGCGGGGTCTCGGTGATCACCCCCACCCTCGTCTCGCTGAGCAGCTACGGCTCGGGCGACGTGGAGGTCCTGGGCCCCACCGGCTTCGCCCTCCAGGAGGTCCTGGCGACCGGCAGCGGGGACGTGGTCATCCGCCCGCTCCTCAGCACCGAGCGCTTCGACGGCCTGGCGACGGGCTCGGGCGCCCTCATCGTCAACGAGCTGCTCGCCGAGACGGTCAGCCTCACCAGCACCGGCTCGGGCGGGCTGAGCGTGAGCGGTGGCTCGGCGGGATTCCTCGAGCTCGTGGGCTCGGGCAGCGGCGACCTGGAGGCGCGCGGGCTCGTGGCGCAGGTGGTGGACGCCACCCTCTCCGGCTCCGGCGACGGCGAGGTCACCGCCAGCGAGGCCATCACCGCCTCGCTCTCCGGCTCGGGTGACCTCAGGGTCTGGGGCTCGCCCGCGCAGCGCGACGTGAACAGCACCGGCAGCGGCGAGGTCCGCTTCGCGGAGTGAGCCTCGCGCGAGGGCGCCCCCGACTGGTCAGCCGCGGATCTGGGATTATTCTTTACGAGCGACCCAGGATCCTGCAGGGGGAGGCTGACCAGGCGGTCTGGCAGCCCGTCTGAGCGGCGGTGGGGAGCGTGTGGGGGGAAAGAATGATTCATCACTGGGTGGTGCTCGCCGACGCGAGCCACGTACGTGTCCTGTCCGCGGATGAGCTGTTGAACCACTTCGACGTCGTAGAAGAGTTCGGCCCGTCGACGCAGAAGATGCACTCTTCGGCGCAGGACGCGCACACGGCCTCGACCGATGTGGCGCATGCGAAGTTCGCGGTCGAGGTCGCGCACGCGCTGCTCGACGGCCTGAATCAGAAGAAGTACGAGCGGGTCATCATCGCCGCGCCGCCGCGCTTTCTTGGCCTCCTCCGCGGAGAGCTGTCGCCGCGTGTCGCGGGTCACGTCGTGGCGGAGATCCACCACGACTATGTCCACACGCCGCTGCACCAGCTCGGCGACCTGCTGAAGGCGCAGCTCCCGGTGGCGTGAGCGGCGCGTCGTCGCAGGCTGTATGATCGGGGGTCCGACCGGAGGCTCCCGTGAACACGCTCTCGACCTCTCGCGCTCTTCTGCTGCTCGGTGCTGGCCTCCTCGCGCTCGTCTCGCCCGAGGGGGCCGCCTCTGTGTGGTCGGACGAGGGGCTGCCCTGGTGCGAGAGCGCGACGGCCCCCGACGCGCCGGACGCGAGCGTGGACGAGGCGTGCGAGTCCGCCATCCCGGTCGGCACGATGTCCCCCAGCATCAAGTGGCAGTGGGACACCAACGACACCCACTCCGGCTACGCCGAGCTGATGATGACGCCGGTGGTCGGCAACCTGACCGACGATGACGGCGACGGCGACATCGACGCCGACGACGTGCCGGAGGTCGTGGTCAACGCGTACACCGGCTCGGCTTACTCCACCTACGGCGCGCTGGTCGCCGTCAGCGGGGACGACGGCAGCCAGGTCTTCTCGGTGCGCTCGGTCTCGTACAAGAGCACGACCTACTACATCGGCGCCTCCGCCGGGGTCGCGCTGGGCGATCTCGAGGGCGACGGCAGCCCGGACATCTGCACGCTCGGCTACGGCGGGGCCAGCCTGATCTGCCTGGAGCAGGACGGCACGGTGAAGTGGGTCGCCTCCACCTCCACCTTCAATTACGACGCCCCGGCCATCCACGACCTGGACAACGACGGGCTGGCCGAGGTGATCGTCGGCGGGCGCGTCTATGACAGCGAGGGCACGCTGCAGTGGACCGGCTCCGGCTACTTCTGCTACGGCTTGAACCTGGACACGGACGACAACCTGGAGGTGATGTGCGGGGCCCGCGCCTACGACACCGACGGGACGCTGCTCTGGACGGGCTCGGGGAGCTGGACGGCGGCGGGGGACTTCGACGGCGACGGGCTGCCCGAGCTGGCCAGCGTCGGCGGCGGCAAGGTCTACCTGATCGACGACGACGGCACGACCCTGTGGACCACCTCGGTCTACAGCCCCGGCGGCTACACGACCGGCGGCGGGCCGCCGACGGTGGCGGACTTCGACGGCGACGGCGAGCTGGAGATCGCCGCGGCGGGCGCCGACGCCTACACCGTCTACGACACCGACGGCTCGGTGCTCTGGTACGCCCCCATCGTCGACACGTCGAGTCGGGTCACCGGCAGCTCGGTCTTCGACTTCGACGCCGACGGCGCGGCGGACGTGGTCTACGCCGACCACTACACGCTCTATGTGTTCGATGGGGCGACCGGCGACATTAAATACAGCCACGGCGATCACGCGTCCGGCACGCTCTACGAGTACCCGGTCGTAGCGGACGTGGACAATGACGGCTCCAGCGACATCATCGTCGCCAGCACGGACATGTGGTGGGAGAGCTGGAACGGGCTCTCGGTCATCTCCGACGCGACCTGGCAGCCCTCTCGTCCGGTCTGGAACCAGCACGCGTACAGCATCACCAATGTAGAGGACGATCTGTCCATCCCTGCGGTGGTCGAAGAGAACTGGCTCTCCTACAACAACTTCCGCACCGCGGCGCCCAACTGGGGCAACTCCAACTGGTTGGTCGATCTCGACGTGGTGGAGCCCGAGCTCTGTTACGACGCCTGCACGAGCCCGGCGGTCCAGGTCTACGTGCCGGTGCGCAACGAGGGGCTGGCCGACGCCGAGCTGTACAACGTCGTCTTCGCCCGCGACGACGGGACCCTGGTGCGCTCCCTCTCGGTGGAGGTCACGGCCTCGGGCGAGGGTGTTGTGTTGGGTCCCTACAGCTTCACCGCGGAAGAGTGGGGCGAGGGGGCCCTGGTCGTCACGCTGGAGCCGGCCGCCGAGATGGAGGACTGTGACGAGACGGACAACAGCGTCGATCTCGGGGAGTGGCCCTACCCGAGCCTGGACGGCGACGCGGACGGGCTCTCGGCTGCCGTGTGCGGCGGTGACGACTGCGACGACGCGGACGGCACGACCTACACGGAC
>CAZKWG010000827.1:0-3484 GCA_964556105.1 uncultured Enterobacterales bacterium
CATCTTCGCGCGCTGCTCGCTCGTGCTGGCCGCGCCGTGGCCGCCCTCCGTGTTCTCCCAGTACATCACGTCGTACCCCATCCCCAGCATCTTCGCCGCCATCTTGCGGGCGTGGCCCGGGTGGACGCGATCGTCGCGCGTGGACGTGATGAACAGCACGTCGGGGTACTTCTCGCCCGACCGCAGCAGCTGGTAGGGCGAGAAGGTCTGGATATAGCGCCACTGCTTCGGGTCCTGCGGGTCGCCGTACTCCTCAATCCAGCTCGCGCCGGCCAGGAGCTGGCTGTAGCGCTTCATGTCCAGCAGCGGCACCTGACAGACGATCGCGCCGAAGAGCTGCGGATAGCTGACCAGCATGTTGCCCATGAGCAGCCCGCCGTTGGAGCCGCCCATGGCGCCGAGCTGCCTGGGGCGCGTCACCTTGCGCGCGATCAGGTCCTTCGCGACCGCGGCGAAGTCCTCATAGGAGCGCGGCTTGTTCTCGCGCATGGCGCTCTCGTGCCAGGTTGGACCGAACTCGCCTCCCCCACGAATGTTCGCCAGCACGTAGACCCCGCCGCGCTCCAGCCAGGCCACGCCGGTGGCGGCGCTGTAGCTGGGCCGCATCGAGACCTCGAAGCCGCCGTACCCGTACAGCAGCGTCGGGTTCTTGCCGTTCAGCTTCAGGCCCTTCTTCGCGACCTGAAAGTAGGGCACCTTCGTCCCGTCGGCGGAGGTCGCGACGTGCTGGCTGACCTCGAGCCCGGTCGCGTCGAAGAAGGCCGGCAGCGACTTGACCGTCTGATGCACCGGGGCGCCGGGCGCCACCGAGCCCAGCGAGAGCGTGGACGGCGTGAGGAAGCCGGTCGTGCTCACCCAGACGTCGTCGGACTGGTCGGCGTCCACCGCCCAGATGCTGACCACGTCCAGCTCCGGCAGGCCCGGCATGTCCTCTATCGTCCAGCCGTTCGGGCCGGGCCGCGCGATCTGCGCCCGGCTGCGCACCTGGTCGAGCACGTCCAGCACCAGCGCGCCCTGGGTGGAGGAGAGCGAGGCCAGCGCCCGCGTCGGGCTGGGCGTGAAGAGCGCCTCGAACGTCTGCTCTCCCGCCAGGAAGGGCTCCAGCTTCGTCGCCAGGAGCGAGCCCGCGGGCCAGGTCTTGCCCCCCACCTCCCAGTCGCTGCGCAGCTCGATCAGCAGCCACTCACGCCAGGGGTTGGCGTTGGCGTCTTCGGGGACGGGGATGCGCACGTTGCCCTCGGGCCGGCGCAGGTAGACCTCCCGGGCGAAGAAGCTGGTGCTGCGCCCGACGATCTCGCGCTCGAATCCCGGCGCGTGGTCCTTGTACCCCCAGACCGAGACGTCGGTGCCCTGCCCCTCGAAGATCACCGGCGCCTCCGCCAGCGGGGTGCCACGCTTCCAGAGGCGGACCTGCCGCGGATAGCCCGACGAGGTGGTCGTGCCCTCGCCCAGATCCGTCATGACCATCAGCGTGTCCTGGTCTACCCAGGAGACGTCGCTCTTGGCCTGCGGCAGCGTGAAGCCGCCGTCTACCCAGCTCTTCGTGGTGAGATCGAACTCGCGCTTCAGATCCGCGTCCGAGCCCCCCGGGGCCAGGGCCAGCATGCAGCGCTGCCAGGCGGGCGGGAGGCAGCTCGCGCCGCCCCAGGTCAGCGGGACGCTCTCGTTTCTGTTGGCGTTGAGCTGGTCGAGGTCGAGCACCAGCTCCCAGGCTGGCTCGGCCTTCTTGTACTCGTCGAGCGTCGTGCGACGCCAGATGCCGCGGACGTGGTCGGCGTCCTGCCAGAAGTTGTAGTAGTGGTCGCCCATCTTCTGGACATAGGGGATGCGCTCGTCCGAATCCAGGATCTCCTGGATTCGGCCTTTGAGCTCCGTATAGGCCGCGCCGTCCAGCTCATCCACGGTCTCTGCGTTGCGCTCCTCCACCCACTGGAGCGCGCGCTCTCCCGTGACCTCCTCCAACCACAGGTTGGGGTCCTCGGCCTCTCCGGCCCAGGACACGAGCACGAACGCGAACACGACCCCGAACCCGAACGTCATCCCGACCTCCCACAGAGCAGGAGAGCGTAGCGCCTCGGGGCCGCGCGCGCAGCCCTCCCCTGCCTACGCGCGCCGCCGCCGCAGCCCGAGCATCGCGACGAGCGCCAGCCCGAGGGCGCCCACGCCGTCGCGGGACGGTGCGCTGGAGCAGGCGCAGCCGCCCTGGTAGTACTCCTTGGCGCCGAGCCCGTCGCCGGTCTCGCCGCTGTCGGGCACCCCCGTCTCGGCGCCGCCGGTCTCGCCGCCGGTCTCGCCGGTCTCGCCGGTCTCGCCGGTCTCGCCGCCATCCGCGTCCTGGAAGTCGGGGATCCCGTCGCTGTCGGCGTCGCCCGTGCCCTCGTCAGCGTCGGTCAGCCCGTCCTCGTCGCTGTCCAGGTCCCAGGCGTCCGGCGTGCCGTCGCCGTCGGTGTCGCCCGCGCCCTCCTCCGCGGTGGAGATGCCGTCGCCGTCGTCGTCAGGGTCCAGGTAGTCGGGCCCCCCGTCGCCGTCGGTGTCCTCGCTGCCCTCGTCCGCGCTGGCCCAGCCGTCGCCGTCGTCGTCGGCGTCATCCAGGTCCGAGAGCCCGTCGCCGTCCGTGTCGCCCAGGCCCTCCTCGCCGTCCAGGAAGGCGTCGCCATCGGAGTCGGTGTCCAGGCGGTCGGGCACCCCGTCGCCGTCGACGTTCTCGTCCCCCTCATCGGCGGTGAGCACGCCGTCGTTGTCGTCGTCCTCGTCCAGGTAGTCGGCCACCCCGTCGTCGTCCGTGTCCAGGTCCGCGCCGCCCTCGTCCAGGGTGGGCACGCCGTCGTCGTCGTCGTCGGCGTCCGCGATGTCCGCGGTGCCGTCCCCGTCCGAGTCCCGTGGCGTCTCGCCGTCGCCCAGCTCGTCCCCGTCCGCGACGCCGTCGTCGTCCCCGTCCGCGTCGTTCGGATCCGTGCCGTAGGTGCAGTCCTCCAGCACGTCGGAGATCCCGTCTCCGTCCGAGTCCGTGTCCGAAGAGACGATGGACACGCTGACCTCGCCGCCGCCGCCGATGGTCAGGTAGGCGTAGGTGTCGAGGAAGGCGCCATCGCCCATCGAGCCGATGGCGAAGGCGCCCCAGGCGCGGGCGTTGTGCGCGTCCGAGTCCGGGTCCGGGTCGAAGGCGTCCTCGTAGGCGCCCGCGTTCACGCCATTCGCGCCGGAGTCCAAGGCGGGCGTCTCGCCGCCCGGCATGGTCGTCACCGTGCCGACCGGCGCCAGCGTGTCGTTCCAGAACATGTCCAGACCCACGCGCGAGCCGTCGGCCTGCACCTCGAACATGCGCAGGCCCTGGTAGGCCGTCTCTACGTCGGCGGCGACGTAGTGGTACTCGCCCGCGGTGATGTAGATGGCGCAGGTGTAGTTGCCGCTCTCCAGCGGCGCGCCGGTCGCGTCCAGGCCGTCCCAGGGGACGATGTTGTCGCCCGCGGTCGCCTCGCCCGAG
>CAZKWG010000828.1:0-3479 GCA_964556105.1 uncultured Enterobacterales bacterium
CCTCGGGCGCCCCTGGCTGCGACGCGCTCGTGGTGTCCGAGCGCGCGCTCGTGGTGTCCGAGCGCGCCGTCGTCGGCGGAGGGGAGCGCGGGTGCGCGCTGGCGACGGCGATCGGCTCGGTCGCCTTTGGAGCGGGCGTCGGCTCCTGCGGGCCCGCCGTGGCGAGCGCCGGCTCCCGGGCGCCCTCGGGCTCGGTCGCGCCGGCGATCGTCAGGGTCGGCGTTGGCGCTGGCGTCGGCGTCGGCGCGTCCTGCTCGACCCGCCCGTCCAGGAGCACCATCCCCAGGAAGACCACGGTCAGCGCGCCGAACACGATCCCCACGCGCGTCGCGCCTCGGCCGGCGCGGTCCAGCGAGGTCTGCTCGGCCTGGTCCTGGGCCTCGCTGGTCTCTGGGAGCGTGTCCGGCGTGTCCGGCGTGTCCGGCGTGTCCGCGGCCCTGGCCAGGAGCACGTCCTTGACCATGGGCTCGCTCAGGCAGGGTCCCGAGAGGTCGGCGTCCGGCTGCGGCAGGAGGCCGGCCTCGGGGCTCGGGACGGGCGTGAGCGTGGGTGCGCCCGACGCGGGCAGGAGCAGCGTGGGCGTGGGCGTGCGCCCGCCCGATGTCGAGGTGCGGCGCGGGCTCGGGTCGGATCCCGTGCTGGGGAGCAGCACCGTGTTCGGCGCCTCGGCGCTGAGGCGCCCGAGGACGTCGGGGATCCATTCGTTGAGCCACGCGCCGTCCAGGGTCGGCGCCAGCCCGCGCAGGGTCGAGGCCGCCTCCAGCGCCGTGGGCCGCTCGCTCACCTCGTAGCTCATCATCCGCTCGAGGATGGCCAGCAGCGCGGCGCTCTCCACGTTGACGGCATGCAGGGCGCGCACCAGCGCCATGCGGTGCTTCTCCGGGTTGACGGAGAGCTGCTTGAGGCGCGCCCCGGAGATGCACTCGAAGAGGACGGCCCCGAGGGCGTAGATGTCCGAGGCCGGGCTCTCCTGCTCGTCGAAGCGCTCGGGCGCCATGTAGCCCCAGGACCCGAACGAGAGCGAGTCCGTCTTGCTCTCCCGATCCTGGAAGCGCGCCCGCGCGACGCCGAAGTCCATGACCTTGACGTCGCCGCTCGGCGTCACGCGGATGTTCGCCGGCTTGATGTCGCGGTGGACGAGCTGCAGGGGCAGGCCGGTCGAAGGATCCAGCGCGGAGTGCGCCGCGGCCAGCGCCCAGGCGGCCTCGCGGGCGATCTCCACGGCGGCGCGAGGCGGCACCGGCCCCAGCTTCAACAACGAGGCCAGATCGGCGCCCTCGATCAGCTCCATGACGATCGCGACCTGCTCGCCGATGGTCAACAGGTCTTCCACGCCGACGATCGCGCGGTGGCGCAGCAGGGCGAGCATGCGCGCCTCATCGCGCATGCGCGCGGCGAAGTCGCCCTGCGTGGGGGTGCTGAGGTGCAGCACCTTGATGGCCACCTCTTTCTCGAAGCCCGACGCCGTGATCAGCCGCCCCCGATACACGGACCCGAAGCCACCACGGCCTATCTGCTCCAGGAGACGATATCGCCGGTCTCCGGAGGAGGCCTCAGACGGGGGTTGGTCACTCATGGTGGCACACGTCACGCGTGATGGAGCGTAGTATATACAATCATAACGGTCAGGTCGATTCGTGGAGGGGGGACGGATGTTGTGGCTGCTCGCGCTCGGTTCGGCCCTGGCGGGAGACGGGCCTTGGACGCTCGATCCACGAGAGCACAACGTCTTCGTCGGGATGGACTTTTATCAGTACGCGGCCTTTGACGCAGGTTCTGGCGTGCCGCGCGAGCTCGCCTCTCCGGTCACCGCCTCGGCCCTGACCGGCGTGTGGACCGCGGGCCTCCGCGAGGGGGTCGAGCTCGAGGTCAAGCTGCCGTATGAGCGCGCCCGGGTGCAGGACCCCGAGGCCTGTCGCGCCGCCGCGCCGGTCTCCGGCTGGTGCAGGACGACCGCGGGGCTCGGCGACGTGGGCGGGCAGCTCAAGATGCGCGTGTTGAACGAGCTCTATGGCCTGCCGTTGACGCTGAGCCTGTCCGGCGGCATCCGCACGGGCGAGGCCTACGCGGACACGCGGCACCGCCTGACGACGCTGGGCGACGGGCAGACCGATCTGGGCGCCGGGCTCTCGCTGGGGCGGACCGATGTGCTCGGCGCCGGCTGGTACCGGGTCAGCCTGGACGCCTGGTACTGGTATCGTTTCCCCTCCGCGGGCCACGACCTCGGCGACGAGATCTCGGCCTCGATGTCCGGGCTCGTGGCCATCCTGCCCTCCTTCGGGTTCGGGCCGGCGATGCATGGCTTCTGGCGCCCGAGCGGGGTGAGTCTGGGCCAGGCCGACCTCACCGATCCGGACGTCTGGTCCACCCTGGCCGCCAGGCAGGTCAAGGTCGGCGCCAAGCTGGGCGTCTTCGGCAGTCAGGGGGCGCCCACGTTCTCGCTCACGGTCCTGCGCACGGTCTCCGCCCAGAACAACCCGACGGACTCCCTGGTCGTCTCGGCGGGTGTCGGCTGGTTCTTCCCCGCGCCTCAGGAGAGCTGAATGCTCCTTCTCCTCAGCGCCCTCGCGGCGCTGGCCGGACCTGTAGACTATCGTATCTATGGTGTTGGCGGCCTGGGCGGCGGGGTCGGGACGGGCTCCCCTTACGGAGCGGGAGGGCCCTCGGCCGCCGGATACGTGGTCGGGCGCCTCTGCCTTCAGCGTGAGCGCGCCGCCTTCGAGCTGGGCGCCCGCGAGGGGCTCGCCAGCGAGGACAGCCGGAGCTGGGGGGGCCTCTTCGCGGGAGCGCGCGTCGGCCTGGGAGAGCAGGCGCACGTGCGGGTCGGCTTCGCGCACCACCACGAGGTGGAGCTCAGCCTCGCGATGGAGAGCCCGCTTCAGGCCGCCCTGGGATCCCTGCCGGGGATCCGTCACCGCAGCGGCGCCGAGCTCGGCCTGGGCCTGCTGCTGCCGCTCGAGGAGCGGATGCTGGAGGATCGGCTGGGCGTCGGGATCGACCTGGGCGTGGTGGTCTTCCCGGATCAGCTCGGGCCGCGAGGCTACGCGCTCCTGGACGTCAGCGGGAGCGTAGGCTTCGGGCAGCGCCGCCTCGCGCCCTGAGCGCGGCCACGGCGAGCGAGAGCGCCACCAGCGTCCAGTGCGCCTGCCCCGAACCCTGGCTGCAGGTGCGCGCCGGAGGTGTGGCGGCGTTGCGCACCCTCAAGGTCGCCCCGTCCAGGACGCGGTCTCCATCGTCCGCCTCGATCCCGCGCTCTCCAACTGGCGCGTCCCAGGCGACGACCACCTCGGCGCGCACGATCTCACCGTCGCGCTCGACCGACTCGATGAGGACGCCCTCGCCCAGATCCAGCGTGGGCGTGGCCTCGAAGTCGGCGTTCGCCGCGATCTCCAGCGTGTAGCGCTCGCCCTGGACCACGGCGTCCGGCGTGACGCTGAGCAGACGGGGCCGGCTCTGGCCGTCCAGGATCTCGAAGGGGG
>CAZKWG010000829.1:0-3465 GCA_964556105.1 uncultured Enterobacterales bacterium
CTTCGCCTTCGCCTTCGCCTTCGCCTTCGCCTTCGCCTTCGCCTTCGCCTTCGCCCTCGCCTTCGCCTTCGCCTTCGCCTTCGCCGGTCTCCTTGTCCTTGCAGCCGACGAGGCTGAAGCTCAGGCCGATGCCGAGAGTCAGGGGAAGTAGCACTTTGAAGATGGACATGGTGGGATCTCCTCCACTAGGATCATGGGTGGGGTCCGAGAGATGTCGGACGCCCGGTCAGGGTTTGCTGCTCACATGCGGGTTGCTGCTCGAGGGGGTGCTCGGAGCCCCGTGGGCGAAGGGCGTGACGCCCTCGCGGTTGGGTACCTCCTCTTCGACGCCGGGTATCTGCCATCGCTCAGAGACGGCGTAGTGTTGACCGCCCGCGCGCAGCAGGCTGACGGCGACCTCGAGGTCCGCGAACTTCCAGGTGGTGCTGTACCAGACCACCGGCTTCGTCGCGTCAATCTCGGCGGGCGCCTTCCGCGAGAGCTTGGGCTGGCCGAGGATCGGCTCCAGCGCGGCCACGGCGGCGTTGTAGTCCGCGGCGGCCTCCGCCGGGATGCTGTAGTTGGTCCGGGTCGAGACGTGGTGGAGCGGACCGGTCTCCGTGCGCACCAGGGCGATCTGGTCCAGCTTGCCCTTGAGGGTGCGCTCGGGGATGGCGCTGGCGGGGATCTCGCCGCCGCAGTCGTAGCGAACCGTGGTGCGGCGGGTGGAGGGCGTACCCGGGCAGCTCAGCCCACGCGCGCTGAGCCAGGCGGTGATCGCGGCGTCATCGGCCTCGCCCAGCGTGAGCCCGAAGGCCGCGCGTGTGGGCGCCTTGGACAGCGGGGTGGTCGTGGCGGGCGCGCGCGCGGAAGACGGCGCGGCGCTGGTGCTCGTCGCCGCCGGCGTCGTCGAAGGCGCGGGCTTCTCGCCGCGCCCACAGGCGAGGCTCAGGGCGAGAAGGGGAAGCAGGGCGCGGGAGAGCCACGAAGGAGTGAAGCTCAAGGGTGACTGCCGAACAGGTGTTTGGGGTTCTGAACAGGTTGTTTGAGGTTAAACCTGATCAGGTGTAGCTCAACTATTGTACGGCCTAACACGGCGCCTGGATCAACGAAAGTGGATCTTTGACCCGCGAGCCGGCGCGCGCGCCGCAATCGCTCAAGCGAGCCCGAACAATCCCCGGGCGTTCTTCTCGGTCATCCGCGCCAGCCGCGTCGCCTCGACGCCGCGCGCCTCCGCCGCGCGCGCGACCACTTCCGGGAGCTGCTCCGGGTCGATGGGACCGCCGCCCGCCGCGTCCGGCAGGGCGTCGGGCGCGTCCGTCTCCAGCAGCAGGTGAGCGTCAGGGACCGCCCGCAGCGCGGCGGTCAGGCGCGGGACATGGAGGATCGCGGGGGAGAAGGAGAGGTGCAGGCCGAGACGCGTCAGGTCGGGCACCAGCTCTGCGGGCCCCGAGTAGCGGTGGATCATGCCGCCCGCGTCGGGGATGCCGTCCCGGCGCAGCAGGTCCAGGACCTTCCCGTACGCGCCGACGACGTGCAGCACGACGGGGAGGCGCCGCTCGCGCGCCATGGCGAGCTGGGCACGAAAGGCGCGCTCCTGGCGAGCCCGCGTTGGCGCGGGGCCACGGCGACCGTGATCCAGGCCCAGCTCTCCCAGGCCGACCGCCCACGGCGCGTCGTCGAGGCGCCTCGCGAGCGCGTCGAGGAGGTCCGGGAGCTGCTCATCGGCGGCCTCCGCCACCGTCCAGGGGTGGAGGCCGAACGTGTGCCAGACGCCCGCGAGCTGCAGCGCCGCCTGCCGCTCCCAGCCCTCGGGGTCTACGCCCGCGACCACGCAGCCCAGAAGCCCTGCCGCCTGTCCACGCCGCCAGCGCTCGGCCGGATCCTGGTCTGGCGCGTAGAGGTCCAGGTGGCAGTGGGCGTCGAACACCGCTCAGACCGCGCGCTTCGTGTCCACGGCCGCGAGCGTCGCTGCGCAGTCCTCCGCCCAGTCTGCCGGGACCTGGGGCAGCAGGGCCGCCATGGCGTCGCGCGCCCCCTGGCTCTCGGCCGGGCGCCCCGCCGCGATCAGGGCGAGGGCCAGCGCCTCCTGCCCGAAGAAGCGCTCCTCGGCGGGCGCCTGGTTGGCCTCACAGGTCTCCAGGCAGAGGCGGGCGTGGGCCTCGGCCTCGGCGAGCCGCCCGGCCGCCGCCATCGCGCGGGAGAGGCGGTACTCGGCGCGCTCGACGTGCAGCCATGTCCCGGCGATCTCCCAGTAGCGGCGGGCCTGCTGCGCGGCGAAGACCATCGTAGCGTCGGCCTCGGGGCCGCGCCCGGCGCGCTCCTCCAGGCTCGCGGCGAGGTTGTTGGCGGTCACCGCGAGGGCGCGGGCGGCGGGGTCCTTCGCGTCGGGGCCATAGGCGAGCAGCGCGACGGCCTCCCCCAGGCGCGTCCTCGCCTCCACGTAGCGCTCCTGGCCCGCGAGCAGGGCTGCGGCGCTGGCGTGAACCCTGGCCGTCCCGGACGCGGCGGGGAGCTCCGCCGGCGCGCCCCGGTCGGCGAGTCGAGCGGCCTCTTCGTCCTGGCCCTGGGCGAGGGCGAGGGCGGCGAGGGAGCGCCAGAGGACGCCGGCCTCCGGGCTCCCCTCCTGGTAGGCCGGGTGCGCGCGCAGGGCCTCGAGCTGCTGGCGGGCGGCGTCGAAGCGACCGAGGTGCTCGCCCGCGACGTGAAGGACGAGCCCCGCGAGGCTGGCCAGCTCGGCGCCCGTCGTGGCGAGGCGGGCCCCCTCGTCGAGGCGGTCGAAGACGGCGACGGTGTCCGTCGCGTGCTGGCCCCAGGCCTGGGAGAGGAAGTCGGAGAAGCTCATGGGGTCGTCCTATCACCCTCCCTTCCGCCGTTCATGTCACACCTGCGTTACGCAGGGCTCATGCTGATGCTGCCCCGCTTCCTCTCGCGCGCCGGGGTCGCCTCGCGCCGTCAGGCCGAGGAGATGGTGGCCTGCGGGCGCGTCACCGTGGCGGGTCGCGTCTGCCGCGACGTCCTGCGCGTGGTGGTCCCCGGGCGCGACGCGGTGGCGCTGGACGGCGTCCTGGTCTCGCTGAAGCAGGAGCATCGCTGGCTGGCGCTGAACAAGCCGCGCGGCGTGCTGACCACGACGCGCGACCCGGAGGGGCGGCCGACGGTGATGGACCTGCTCGGGGCGCAGGCAGGGGCCGGTCTGGCGCCGGTCGGGCGGCTGGACCAGGACTCCGCGGGCCTGCTGCTGTTCACCGACGATCACGCGCTGGCGGCGCGCCTGCTGGACCCCGCCTGCCACGTCGAGAAGGTCTATCGGGTCAAGGTGCGCGGCCACCTGTCACCGCAGACCCTCTCCCGCCTCTCCTGCGAGCCGCTCGCGCTCGGGGAGGATCTGCTCGGGCCCATGGGCGTGGCCGTGGAGCGCGAGGCCGAGCGCTCCACCTGGCTGGAGATCCGCCTCTCCGAAGGGAAGAACCGCCAGATCCGGCG
>CAZKWG010000830.1:0-3458 GCA_964556105.1 uncultured Enterobacterales bacterium
ATCTCACCCGGGTGGACTACAAGCCACGCTGGGTCCGCCTCACCGAGTACCGCCTCCTGCCGGGCTCCACCTCCTTCGTCGAGGACGTGCGCCGCCGCCACGGGGCGCTGATCCGCCAGATCCGCCGCTCCTTCGAGGCCCTGCGGCCGGAGTCCGTGCGGCGGGTGCGCGGCGTGGTGGACGGCGACGAGATCGACCTCGACCGGGCGATCGAGGCCCACGTCGAGCGACGCGCCGGCGGCAGCCCCACCGATCGCACCTATGTGCGCCATCAGCGCGCCGAGCGCGACGTGGCCGTCGCCTTCCTCGTGGACATGTCGAGCTCGACGAACGAGCTGGCCAACGTCGGCGGGCAGCGCATCATCGACGTCGAGAAGGAGGCCCTCGTCCTCATCTCCGAGGCGGTGGACGCGATCGGCGACGCCGCCGCCATCTACGGCTTCTCTGGCTACGGCCGCGAGCAGGTCGCCTTCTACGTCGCGAAGGACTTCGGCGACCCCTGGGACAGCCGCGTGCAGGAGCGCATCGGGCGCATCTCCTGGAAGATGGAGAACCGCGACGGCACGGCCATCCGCCACGCCACCCGCAAGCTGATGAAGGTCCAGGCGCGCGTGCGCATCCTGCTCCTGCTCTCGGACGGAAAGCCGCTCGACTGCGGCTGCGACCACTACTCGGACCGCTACGCCCAGGAGGACACGCGGGTCGCCCTCCAGGAGGCGCGCAAGCACGGGATCCACCCCTTCTGCATCACCGTGGACATCGCGGCGGCCGAGTACATGACGCGCATGTACGGCGAGGGCGGCTACACGATCATCGACCGCGTCGATCACCTCCCCCAGCGGCTGCCGCAGATCTACCGGCGCCTCACCCGTTGAGTCCAGGCAGAGGACGCCAGGGGTGGGCGGATCTGCGCGCGCGCCCCTATACGCGCGCGCGTCGCCGCGATATCAGGACCGCGGCGCGGATGCCCCGCGTCCAACCACCGTTCGAGGCCCCCATGTCTATCGAGCTGTACATCGAAGACATCCGCCCGCTGCCCCTCCTCGGCGACCTGACTCCGCACATGGCCCCGGTCGACGACGACGATGACGACCTCGATGATGACGACGACGACTTCGAGGACGACTTCGACGACGAGGACTTCATGGACGACGACGAGCTCGAGGACGAGGACGACTGGGACGAGGAAGACGGCGACGACGACGACGAGTGATCGAGCGCGCGCGTCGCTCATGCTATGAATGGGCAGCCGTGCGGGAGGCGTGGGTGTGCTGACCGGTCTGAACCACCTTCACCGCACCCTCGCGTATCTCGTCTTTCTCGTGACGCTGATCAACCTCGTCCTCACGTTCTCCCGCGGCAGAACGGACCCGAAGGTCGCGAGCGCCATCTCCGCGCTGACCCGCTACGGCGTTCGATGGGGTGGCGGCCTGACGGTGCTGCTCGGCGTCGCCCTCTGGGCGCTTCAGGGGGTCTGGCCGATCACCACGGGCTGGTTGTGGGGCTCGATCCTCCTCTGTGTCCCCATCGAGCTCTTCGGTCGTCGCATGATCCTGAGCGAGACCGCGCTGGTGGCGGACGGCGGCCAGGGGACGGTGCGCCTGGTCTTCGGCGCCGCCGGGCAGCTCCTCTGCGTGGCGATCATCTTCGGTCTCATGTCCGCGCGGCCATGATCTGCCTCGCCCTCGACGAAGCCCCTCCCATCCCTCGCCCGAGGATCGCCGTGATCGGCGACGTTCACTGGCGGCCCTCTCCGCATCACCCCGTTCACGCGGTGCTCGAGCATGTCCGCGACCAGGACGTGGACGGCGTGCTGCTCGTCGGGGATCTGGTGTCCGGCCCGCTGCACAGCACGACCGCGCACCGTGAGGAGGTCGTCGCGACGTACCGCGCCCGCGCCCGCGCCTGCCTCGAGGCGTTCGCGGCCCTGGGACGACCGCTGCTCTGGGTGCCGGGCAACCACGATCTGCCGCAGCTCGGGAAGATGGACGACGGGCTGGTCGGCAACGTGGACGGGACGGTGGCGACGCTGGCCGGCCTGCGCGTGGCCGGGCTCGGCGGAGCGGGCCCGGATCGCTTCGGCTTCTGCTACGAGTGGTCCGAGGAGCAGGTGCGCGCCCTCCCCGAGCCGGAGTGCGAGATCCTGCTCTGCCACGCGCCGCCGCGGGACACGCCGCTCGACCGCACGGTGAGCGGCGAGCACGTCGGCTCCCTCGCCATCCGCGAGCGCGCGCTCCGCCACCGCGGCGCGATGGTCTGCGGTCACATCCACGAGTCCCCGGGCGTCATTCAGCTCGGAGCCTGCCTGGTGCTCAACGCGGGCGGGCTCGGCGAGCCGCACGGGCGGGCGCGGGTCGGCTATCTGGGCGCTACGCTGGAGGGGCGCGTCGTCGATCTGGAGCGCGGGACCTGCCACATGCTCACCCGGACCGGGACATGACCTCTCTGCTCCTCCTCCTCCTGGTCGGATGTGGCGACCCCTCCTGTGAGGCGCCCATGATCTGCCTGGGCGAGGACCGGGTCTACTACGCGCTGCCCCCGGCGGCGTGGGATGGCGAGAGCACCCTCCCAGCGGCGGTCTTCGCCCATGGTTACCGCAGCTCGGCCACCGGCTACGTCAACAACGGCGACGTGGTGCAGGCGTTCTCGGACGCGGGCGTGCTGTTGCTGCTGCCCGAGGCGGAGAACGGCGTCTGGGCGGTGAACGCCGGCGGCGACTACAGCTCGGACATCGACTACCTGGTCGCGATGCTGGAGCACGCCGAGGAGCGCTGGCCCATGGACCCGACGCGGCGGGTGCTGGGGGGCTACTCCATCGGCGCGAGCTTCGCCTATGTCGGCGGGTGCGAGCGGCCCGACCTCTTCTCGGGCCTCAACCCGGTGGCCGGCGGCTTCTGGGAGCCCATCCCCGAGACCTGCCTCGGGCCGATCTCCGTCAACCACGAGCACGGGAGCGCCGACCAGACCTGGCCGCTCGAGGGCCGACCGATCGGCTCCGACGCGGTCCAGGGAGACGCCCAGGAGAGCTTCCAGCGGATGCTGGAGGCCTCGGGCTGCGACACGGCCGCGACGACGTCGGAGACCGTGGACAACCTGAGCTGTACGGTGTACAGCTCGTGCGAGAGCGGGAAGATCCTGCGCTTCTGCTTGCACGAGAACGGCCACAGCCGCGAGCCCGGCTGGCCCGAGCGCCTGATCGCCTTTGGAGGACTCTGACCTTCGACCCTGCGCGAAGGCGCGGAGGCCGTTAAGCCCTGGTTCATGGCCCCCAGAGACTTCCAGATCACCCCCCAGCGCTGGCTCCCGCGCGGCGAAGCCATGGTGCAGGGCAGCCAGAAGCAGCTCGTCATCTGGAACGCCATCCCTGGTGAACCGGCCCTGGTCCACCTCTTTCACGAGGGGATGCACCAGGACCTCGCGCGCGTCATCCGGCCCGCGGGGCGCCCCCACCCCTGGCG
>CAZKWG010000831.1:0-3455 GCA_964556105.1 uncultured Enterobacterales bacterium
GCTGCACGCCGCCCTGCTGCTGCACGACGTGGGCCGCCTCGTGGGCCGCCGTGTGCAGGTCGGGGGCGCCGCCGAAGGCCACCTGGCTGCCCGAAGCGTAAGCTTTGGCGCCCATCGCCCCCGCTGCCTCACTGGCCGCCGATCCCGTGTGCGCCGCCACGCCGGTGACGTCGTGGCGCCCGAAGCTCGTCTGGATTCTGTCCAGGAAGGGCAAAGAGCCGCCGCCGCCGGAGAAGCCCTCGCTCGCCGCCTGCATGATCCCGTCGCTGCGCAGGACGGAGAGCTGGACCGGGTCCTGGAGCGGATCGGCGAGCTCGGCGCCCGCGACGTCCGCGGGGCGGGAGAGGGCGAGCGGGCCGCTCGACCTCGCGTGAGCGATCTGGGTGGTCAGAGCGGACAGGGCACACCTCTTCGATGAGATCTCTATACAGACGTTCTCCCGTTCATGCAGAAAATACCGCAACAAATACGATCACGAAGATGGCGCGACATGATATTGCGGGCCTCTACCCTGCCGCTCCGCCGGCCCGACCGCGGTCGGACAAGAGTCCTGCAGCCGCTCTCCGATTCCAGTATCCTACTCAGACTCCCCCATGACGACCCATCGCCGCCCGCTCCTGCTCGCGCCCCTCCTGCTCTCTGCCTGCGCCGGGCCGGAGCCGGAGATCGCGAACTGGTGCCTCGTCCCGCCAAACGAGGCGGCGGCCCCCGTCTTCGAGCCGGACGGGCGCCTGATCTACGAGCTGTACGTGCGCTCCTTCCAGGACAGCGACGGCGACGGCGTCGGAGATCTGGCGGGCGTCCGCGCCCGCCTGGACCACATCGCCTCGCTGGGGGTCGGCACGATCTGGCTCATGCCCATCTTCGAGAGCCCATCCGCCGCCGGCTACAACCCGGAGAGCTTCGAGGAGGTCGAGTCGGACTACGGCGCGCGCGCGGACCTCGACGCCCTGATCGAGGCTGCGGCCGCGCACGACATCCGCGTGATCTACGACGTCACCATCAACCACACCTCGAACACCCACGACTGGTTCCTCCGAGCGATGGCCGACCCGGACGACGAGGACGCGAACCGCCGCTACCTGATCTCCAAGTACCAGTGGGACGAGGTGCGATGGATCCCAACCGAAGATGGGCGTTATTATTACGCCTTCTTCGGGGATGACCATCCCGACCTGGACTGGACGGACCCCGTGGTGGCCGCCTATGTGCGCGACATGCTCGGCGACTGGCTGGGCCAGGGCGCGGGCGGCTTCCGGGTGGACGCGGTCGTGCAGCTCATCGAGGAGGACGGCGACGTCGCCAACACGCTCGGCAGCCACTGCGCCATGGCCTGGCTCTTCGCCGAGCTCAAGCGCGAGCACCCCGACGCGCTGATCCTCTCGGAGGCCTGGCACAAGGCGGTCTCCGGCAACCTGGTCTGGCTCGGCTCCCCCGAGGCGCCGGAGGCCGATCTGGTCATCGACGTCCCGCGCCGCTTCGCGCTGCTCGACGCGCTCGGACAGGGCAAGCCCGACCCGCTCGCCCTGGTCCTCGACCAGCAGATCGCCTCCAACCTGGGCGCGCGCTTCGCCCCTTACCTGAGCTCGCACGACGTCACGCGCCTGGCCAGCGCGCTCGAGGAGGAGGCCGCGCGGCGGATGGCGATGGTCTTCCACCTGCTCGGCCACGGCCAGCCCATCCTCTATTATGGGGACGAGATCGACCTGCCCGACAACGCGGAAGGGGACGGCCAGGACTATGCCCAGCGGGGGCCGATGCCCTGGGACGACACGTACAACGCCGGCTTCACCAGCGGAACCCCCTGGTTCTCCGTGGACAGCCGCTACCTGGACGGGCTCAACGTCGCGGCTCAGGACCAGGACCCGGACAGCATGCTCTCCCTGGTGCGGGCCCTCGTCGCCCTGCGCGAGGCCAGCGACGCGGTGCGCCTGGGCAGCCCGGCGCGGGTCGAGACGGACCAGCCCTCCACGCTGGCCCTGCTGCGACGCGAGGACAACGAGGCCGTGATCATCCTGCTCAACCTCTCCGCCGACGCGATCCCCGGCCCCATCCTGACCCCGCCCATCGGGCTCAGCGACCTCACCGACCTGACGGGCGGCGCGATCACCACAAGCGGGAGTGGAATTCAGGTCCAGGACCTGCCCGCGTACGGCTACCGGGTGCTGGTGACCGAGGACCTCGCCGACCAGGAGCTGCCCGCGGCGCGCTGAGCCCGCCTCAGGACTTCGGGAACCAGGGGAAGAAGGCCGAGGTCTTCTGGATGTAGGCCGCGTACTTCGGCCGGCGCTCCACGATGTCACGCTCGAGCATCGCCACGCCGGAGACCCGGAGGAGCAGCACGGACATGATGATCGGCGCCACGATCGTCCAGGGGGCGACCCGCGCGGCCAGCAGCCAGAGCCCCCACCAGACCGCGAAGTCGCCAAAATAGTTGGGATGCCGCGTGTAACGCCAGAGACCGCGGTCCATGACCTGCCCCTTGCTCGCCGGGTCCGCCTTGAAGCGGGCCAGCTGCAGGTCGCCTACCGTCTCGAAGAAGAGCCCGATGGCGAAGAACAACACGCCCAGCGCCTCCAGGGGCCCCAGCGGCGGGCCGGGCTGGGTGGCGATGGCGGAGAGCGGCAGCGAGACCAGCAGGATCAGCAGCCCCTGCAACCCGAAGACGATGTACAGGCTGCGCCAGCGGAACGAGGGCCCCCAGCGCTCGCGCATGGCGCGATAGCGGAAGTCCTCCGGCTTGCCGTGGTTCCGCCAGTACAGATAGCCGCCCAGCCGCGCCGCCCACACCGTCGCCAGCCCGGCGCCCAGCAGCGCGCGCGTCGAGGGCTCGCCCACCAGGACCGAGACCCAGGCCACGACCGCGAAGCCGGGCCCCCAGAAGATGTCCACCACGCCCGCGTCCTCGCGCGCCAGGCTGTAGCCCCAGAGCAGCAGGAGCAGCACGGCGAGCGTGAGCGCGCTGTAAGCGAGTGCGATGAGCATGCGTAGTCCTCTCGAGGGTGGATTAACGCCGCCGCTCCTCGACGCACCCTGATCATGACGCGGCTCCTGGTCGCGCGCACGCTGGAGGCTCCCATGTTCGAGACCGTCGCCGCTCCCCGCCCCATGGATCAGGGTCGGCGCGCGGCGTCCTTCGCGCTCTCTTTGTTGCTCAACCTCTCCGTTCTCGGCGGCCTCCTGCTCCTGGGCCAGCGCGTGGTCGAGCAGGTGGCGCCCGACGCGGGGCCCGAGCCCCTGACCCTGGTGGAGCTCGTGGATCCGCCGGCCCCCGGCCCCGCGCCCGGCCCGAAGGTCCACAAACCAGCCGCAAAAGCTGCCTCTACGCCGGCTCCCGCGCCTACGCCCACCCCCGAGGTGCCGCCCACCCCCGCGCTCGGCGTGGCTACCGACGCGCTCAGCGACGCCGCTCCGCCGCCCGACGCATTCCATGCATCTTTGCGGCGAAAGCTCGA
>CAZKWG010000832.1:0-3453 GCA_964556105.1 uncultured Enterobacterales bacterium
GCCTTCTCCGACGAGCTGGTCCACGCGGCGGGGCCGGCGGGCGCCGCGCAGGTCGAGGGCTGGCGGGTGCGCTCGCTCGACTTCGTGGTGGGCTGCCTGGAGGAGGCGCGCTCGCTCGGCCACGCCTCGCCCACGCTGGAGCCTCGGGCCGGGGCGCTGATCGTGCTGGGCGCGCTCATGGCCCTCTCGCGGCTCGCGCAGGGCGGGCCGGATCTCACCGACGCGGTCTGGGCCGCGCTCACGACTACCTGGAGCGGCGCCACCGACCGCCCCGAACAGAGGGGGGAACCATGAAGACAGGCAGATTCAACCTCGCCGCGGGCCTGCTGGTCATCGCCGGCTTCATGCTGTACGGCTTCCTGCTCATCTACCTGCGCGACTTCGCGCCGGGCAAAGAAGAGTGGATCGCCAGCTACAGCACGGGCAAACACTTCGAGGCGCGGCTCGCCCATGTCCACGGCGCCCTGTTCGCGCTCATCAACATCGTCATGGGGCTGGTGATCCCGCGGATCCCCGACGCGCGCGCCCGCGGCCGGGTGGCGGCGCTGGCGCTGGCGGGCCTGCTGATGCCCACGGGCATCCTCGCGGAGGTCTACCTCGGTCTGTCGCCGATTCTGGTGATCGTAGGCGGGATCGCCATCTTCCTCAGCGTGGCCTGGGCCGGCGTGTTGATGCTGCGCGCCCCGGTGGAGGTGTCGCCATGACGCTACCCTCGGCGCTGCGATTCCCGCGCGCGGGCTTCTGGGCTCTGCACGCGCTGCTCATCCCCACAGTCTTCGGCGCCGGGATCGCGCTCGGCATCTTCCACGCCAACGGGCACGGTGGCCGCGACGGACACGCCGCGCACGGCGAGGCCCCGCCGCCGCTCACCGACAGCCCGATCCGCGACGAGATGGTAGCACTCCAGGCGGCCTATGACGTGCTGAACCGCGCGGTGGTGCTGGGCGACCCGACCGGCGTGAGCGCGGCCTTTCACGAGGTCCACGCCCGCAAACAGGTCACGGCTGCCGCCATCGCCGCTGGCACGGCGCGGCCGCCTCAGAACGCTGACCGGATCACCGACTTCGTGGCGCAGGACGAGGCGTTTCATGCCGTGATCGAGCGTGTGGTGGTGGCGGCGGACCAGGGGGATCTCCCTGCGATGCGCGCCGGAGCAGACGCGATGCGCGCGGGCTGCATCGACTGCCATCAGACGTTTCGAGGGGCGAGCGCGTCGCGTTGATGGCGCCGACGCTCCCCTACGAGCGAAGAGCGCCCGTCCCTGGCTGAGCGGCCCTCAGGCCAGCGCAGCCAGCGCCCGCGAGAGCTTCTCCTTGATGGTCACCGCGAGCGCCACAAGGGTCGGGGAGCCTGCGGCTGCAAAGGTCTTCGTCGGATCGATGGCCATGACCTCGGCCGTGCCATCGTCGCGCTCGTAGACGACCACGTTGCAGGGCAACATCAGCCCCACGTCCAGATCGGCGCTCAACGCCTGATACGCGGAGGGTGGATGACAGGCGCCGAGGATCCGATAGCGTCGGAAGTCCACGCCCAGCTTCTGCTTCAGCGTGCTCTGGAGGTCGATCTCGGTGAGCACACCGAATCCCTCGGCCTTCAGTGCCGCTGGAAGGGCCGCGAGCGCCTGATCGTAGCTGACAGAGAGTGTGCGTTTGATGCCGAGTTCGCTGGACATGACCTTTACCCCCGTGATGAGCACCCCCTCAAGGTAATCACCTGGGCGGGGCCGTGAACACGGGCGCTCAGCCCTCGGTCATCAAGAAGAGCCTCCCGATGTAGAGCCCATACCCCACCAGCAGCACCGCGGCCTCCCCGCGCCGAAGCGCGCTGCCGGCCCAGAAGATCGGCAGCAGCGCCACCGACAGGATCACCAGCACCCAGAGGTCGAAGCCCGTCGCCGCGATGTCCACGGAGAAGGGGTGGACGATCGCGGTGACGCCCAGGATGCCCAGCACGTTGAAGATGTTGGAGCCCAGCACGTTTCCGAGCACGATGTCGCCCTCCTTCTTCCAGGAGGCGACCAGGCTGCTGGCCAACTCGGGCAGGCTGGTGCCCACCGCGACCACCGTGAGGCCGATGACCCTGGGCGAGAGGCCGGACGCCGTGGCGATGTCGACCGCGCCGCGCACGAGCAGCTCTGCGCCGCCGACCAGCAGCGCCACGCCGCCCAGCACCAGGCCCACCTGCGCAGCGAGCGATCCCCGACCGGAGCCCAGGGCCTCGCTGTACTCTTCCGTGAGCTTGTCCGAGCCTTTCTCCTTCGTCTTCTCCGCACGCAGCATCCAGCCGACATAGACCACGAGCGCCACGACCAGCAGGGTGCCATCGACGCGGCTGAAGGCGCCGTCCCAGGCCAGCAGCGCGAACAGCGCCGTGGCGCCGATCATCAGCGGCATCTCTCGAAGCAGGATGGTGCCGGGCACGGGGATGGGGTTCAGCAACCCGGCCAGCCCGAGGATCAGCCCGATATTGGCGATGTTCGAGCCGATCACGTTGCCCAGCGCCAGCTCGGGCGTGCCCTTCGTCGCCGCCACGAGGGAGGCCGCAAGCTCCGGCGCGGACGTGCAGAAGGCGACCACCGTGAGTCCGACCACCAGCGGGCTCAGGCCCGCGGCCAGCGCGAGACGACCCGCGCCGCGCACGATCAGATCGCCGCCGAGCACCAGCAGCACGACGCCTGCAAGGATGAAGAGCCAGCTCATGGGAACCTCGGAATGAGCGCCTCATCATACTCGGCGGCGAGGCTCACGCCGTCGTGGGCAGGCTCGGGATGTCCTTGTAGCGGGCCATGCGGTGGGCGCTGGCGCGGGGCAGGCGAGCCGCCGTGCTGCCGAGCGGCCCCATCCCCGTAGGCACCACCGACTACATGGCGCCCGAGCGGCGAGGTCTCCACGGTCGCCCTGGTCGACGAGCGCGGCGAGATCCGTAACAACACGGCCACGACCGAGACCGTGATCTGAGGTCCCCCCATGAGCGTCGTCATCAGCGGGTTCGCGCTCCTGTCGGCGCTCGCCCAGGCCAGCCCCTGGGTGCGCCCGCCGGGCGGCCTGTACGCCAAGGTGGGCGCCGCACATTTCCAAGGCGAGTCGCTGCGCGCCAGGAGCGCCTCGCTCTACGCCGAGCTGGGCCTGCCAGCGGCGCTGGGCCTGACCGTGCAGCTCCCCTGGGTGCAGAGCGTGGCGGAGGACGCTCGCTACGATTACCGGAACCGCGATCTCGGCGATCTGGAGCTGTCCCTGTCCCGCGCGTTGATTCAGGACGACTGGGCGCTGTCGGCCTCGCTGGGCGCGCGTGTGCCGCTATACCCGGATCGCCAGGACGCGCGCGAGCAGACCTGGGGCAGCCTCGCCGGCGCGTTCCCTTCGCCAGGAGACGGCACGGTGGACCTCGACGCGCGGCTGGAGCTCGGGCGCGGGCTCGCGCCTGGCGCACATCGAGCGCATGTGGACGCAGGGG
>CAZKWG010000833.1:0-3436 GCA_964556105.1 uncultured Enterobacterales bacterium
GAGGGCGAGGGCGAGGGTGAGGGCGAGGGCGAGCAGGACCCCGAGGACGTGGACGACGACGGCGACGACGTCACGGAGAACGAGGGCGACTGCGACGACACCGACGGCACCATCTACCCGGGCGCCGAGGACGGCTGCGACGGCGTGGACGAGGACTGCGACGGCGACGTGGACGAGGACGCCGTCGACGACGATCCCAACGAGCCCAACGACAGCAGCGAGACCGCGCTGGGCACGCTCACCGAGGACGACGTCATCAGCGTCTCGGGCATCCTGCATGCCGACGACGACGTCGATCTCTTCAGCTTCGACTTCGAGGACTCGGGCTGGAGCTCCTTCGTCCTCACCGTGCGCCTGTCGGGCATCCCCGACGACGCCGACTACGGGCTCATGCTGGAGTACCTCGACGGCGAGACGACCGTGGACGCCGTGGAGGGCGGCGGCGCCCTCTCCATCACCCTGGAGGACACCCTGGTCTACGAGGACGGGGGCAGCTACCGGGTGACGGTGGACGCCGACTCTGGCGCAGACTGCAGCCGGAGTTACCTGCTCAGCCTGGACCTCGAGTAGCCGACCCCTTGGAGGCGCGATGCCCGATCTCGACACCCTCGTCATCGGATCGGGCGCAGGCGGGCTGACGGCCGCGCTGGCGCTGGCGCAGGCGGGCCAGAAGGTGCTGGTGCTGGAGCAGCACTACCTGCCCGGCGGCTGGACCCACAGCTTCCCGCTCCACGGCCACCTGTTCAGCCCCGGCGTCCACTACATCGGCGGGCTCGGGCCGGGCGGCGAGTCGCGGCGCATCTACGAGGGCCTCGGCGTCTCGGGCGAGCTGGTCTTCTGCGAGCTGAACCCCGATGGCTTTGACCACGTCATCGCCGGGGAGCGCCGGATGGACCTGGTCAAGGGCCGGGACCGCATGGCGGAGCGGCTGGGCGCCCAGTTCCCCGGCGACGCCGAGGGCATCGCCGCCTACCTGCGGGCGTGCAGCGAGATCGACGCCGGGATCCGCGCCTTGAACGGAGCGAAGGGCGCGCTCCAGAAGGCCGGCGCCGTGGCGCGCCACCCGGCGCTCCCGATCTGGGGGCTGGGCAGCCTGGACCGGATGCTGCGCCACTTCGTCCGCGACCCCTACGCGCGCCTCGCCCTCTCCGCCCAGTGTGGGGACCACGGGCTGCCGCCGTCCAAGGCGCCGGCCGCGCTACAGGCCGGGTTGGCGGCGCACTATTTTGATGGCGGTTGGTACCCCATGGGCGGCGGACGGGCCATCCCGCGCGCCTTCATCCACGCCCTGCATCGCGCGGGCGGCGAGATCCGGGTCAAGGCGCCGGTCGCGCGCATCCTCACCGAGGGCGCCGGCAGCGGCCACCGGGCCGTGGGCGTGCGGCTGGCCAGCGGCGAGGAGATCTCGGCCCATCGCGTGATCTCCAACGCCGATCCCGGCGTCACCTTCGGCAAGCTGGTCGACCCTGCCGCGCAGAGCCCAGACTTACAGCGTAAGTTGGCCCAGGCCCGCTGGTCCGTCTCCTGCCTCAGCCTCTTCATGGCGGCGGAGCTCGACACGGCGGCCCTGGGGCTGGACTCCGGCAACTACTGGCTCTTCGACGGCCCTGACGCCGAGGCCGCCTACGCCCTCGAGCTCCCCGGGCCCCTCGCCTCGCTGGAGCGCTTCCGCTCCATCTTCCTCACCATCACCAGCCTGAAGGATCCGACCAAACGCCGCGGGAACGTCCACACGATGGAGGCCTTCGCGCTGGTGCCCTTCGCGCCCTTCGCCGCCTGGGAGCGCTCGGAGGCGGGGGCGCGGCCCGAGGACTACACCCGGGTCAAGCTACACTTGAAGGAGCTCATCCTGGACCGGGTGGCGACCCTCATCCCGGATATCCGGGAGCGCCTGGTCTTCGCGGAGCTGGGCACGCCGGTCACCAACCAGCACTACTGTGAGGCGACCGCCGGGAGCATGTACGGCACCGAGAAGACCCTGCGCCAGCTCGGCCCCTGGGCCTTCCCCGTGGGCAGCGAGATCGAGGGGCTCTCGCTGGTGGGCGCCAGCACCGTCTCGCACGGCGTGATGGGCGCGACCATGTCCGGTCTGGTGGCGGCGGCGCGGATCCTCGGCGTGCGCCGAAGCGAGCTGCTGCGCCAGCAGGGGCCGGAGCTGCGCACCGTGCCGGCGGATCACCCCGAGCGCTGGCCCGAGGATCTGCGGCGAAAGCTCATCCCGCGCGGAGCGGCTTAGATCCAGTCCTCTCCTTGGAGGCGCACCAGCGACCGCAGGCGTGAGGTCGCCGTCAGCCAGCGGGCCATCGCCGTGGCGCCGCGCTCGTCGGTGCCCAGCGCCTCGTTCAGCTCCTGGCGATGCTCGACGTCGCCGTCGTCGCGGCGCGCCCAGGCCCGCAGCACGGCGCGCGTGGCCTGGACGTCCAGCCGACCGGGCTCGTAGATCACGGGCAGGAAGCGGGCGCTGAGATCGGCCGCCGCCCCGCCGCGCACCGTGCCGTCCTCACACTCCACCAGGACCAGCACGCCGTGGCGATCGGCGCGCATGCAGTAGCGGCCCGCGGGGGGAGGGGAGCGCTCCAGCAGCGCGCGGGCGAGCTGCCCGACGCGGCGGAGATCGAGCTGGCGACGGGTTCGGCGCGAGCCGAGCTCCTGACGGTGGCGGGCGTCGAGCAGAATGGTGGCCAGCAGGCGGCCCAGCAGGCGCGCGCTGTCGGCGGCGCTGGGGGGCGGATCGTGCGCCCAGTCCAGCGCGAGCTGCGCCACCGGGTCGCGCTCCGTAGGGTCCAGCGCGGCGACGGCGCGCCCGAGCTCGGCCAGATCGCGCCGCGGGCCTCCCTCCGGCGCGAAGCGGTCCAGCCAGACCAGGCGCGGCCCGGTACGCTCCTCGACGAGGTGGGCGAGGATGGGCCCGCCGTGCACCAGCCCGGCCGCATGCAGGCGCGCCAGGCCGCTGAGCCCCGCGCCGAGCACGCGGGCGAGCAGCAGGGTCTCCGGCGGATCGTCGATGGGGAAGCGGTCCAGGAGCAGCGCGCCGGGCGCGTCCACCCGCAGGTGCGGCCAGGCCCCGTCGGGCGCCCAGCGAGGCGGCTCCGGGCTCTGCAGCGCCCCCGCCATCCGCCGCAACATCACGGCGTCTCGCCGCCACTCGGGCCGCACGCAGCGGATCAGGGCCCGCGCCCCGGTCCGCGTGTCCCAGGCGTCCCAGGTCGTCGCCAGCGCGTCGGCGCAGAGCAGGCGCCCGCGCCGCAGCCCGTCGATGACCGGCGGGAGCTGCTCGCCGGCGACCTCCAGCGCACGAAAGCGCAGCAGCGCCGCGTCGTCTCGCGCCGCCTCCGCGCGCGCGCGCGCCGCCTCCCAGTCCGCGGGATCGAGGGTGAAGAGGTCGAGCGGTCCGAGCTCGGGTGCCAGCAGGTCGGCGCTCAAGGCAGGCTCGATC
>CAZKWG010000834.1:0-3430 GCA_964556105.1 uncultured Enterobacterales bacterium
ACGCCCGTCGCCGCGCCGATCAGGCCCAGTACCCCGACGCCCGTCCCTCCGGCGGCCGCCGCGGCGGAGCCCGCGCGCCCCGCGAGGCCGCCCGAGGACATCACGCGCCCGTTCTCGCGCCCTCAGGCCGAGCCCAAGCCGACCCCTGCCGCTTCGCCCGCCCGCCCGAGCGGCGCGGCTGAGGCTCCCCGGACGGCCCGGCCGGATTCGCTCGGCCGGCCGCACCGCGGCCCCGCGACCTTGCATGAGGTGACGCCCGCGCCGCGAGGCAGCAGCCCGCCGCCGGTCTCCAGCTCCCGCCTCGGTCGGATGCTCCTGGAGGAGGAGGCCGTCGAAGACGAGCCGACCGCCCCCTCCATGCCCGCGCCCTCTCGGCCGCCTCAGCGGATCGAGAACATCGGGCGCCGCGTCCAGGAGTCGAAGCCGGCCAGCCCCCCGCCCAGCCCGACAGGCTTCGCCCTGCTCCCGCACGAGGAGGACGCCAACGACGACGTCGCCTCGCTCCGCCCGAGCCGCCCCAAGGAGCCGAGCCTGGACCGCGCCGCGCGCGTCTGGGCGGACGAGTCCCTCTTCGATGAGCCCTCGGCTCCCCCCACGCCGATCCGCCGCCCCGAGCTCTCCGTCCTGCCGGGTCGCAGCACGCAGAGCGTCGGAGAGAGCCGACCACGCGCCGGCTACCAGGTCATCGGAGAAGAGGACGCAGGCGTCGGCGTGATCCCGCCGAACAGCGGCCCCGCGGTCTACATCCACGACCGAGGCGACGGCGGCGCCGCCGCGGCGCAGCGGGTGGTCGCGCAGCCCCAGCCTCAGGCACGCCACACACCAGAGGCCGCCGAAGAGCGGACGGGCCCGCTGCGGGTCTTCCTCGGCGCGGCCGGGGCCGACGGCCCGAGCACCCGCAAGGCGCCTCCTGCGGACGTCTCCGGGCCGATCTGGGACGCGACGGTCGTCTCCTTCCGCCGCTACGACACCGACGACATGCTCGCCCGCGCCGAAGAGGACGCGGCCACCGAAGAGGAGGCCGAGGGCGATCGCCGCGCGCCGGGTCAGCTCCCCCGCACCTGGCTCGATCCCGCCCGGCTCCCCCCCTCGCTCGACCGCTCGCACGGGGCGCGCCCCCGCAGGGTGGGCGGCGTGGTTCAGCCGGTGCCGGGCACGCCCTCGGCCCTCGCCATCGCCCGCGAAGAGGCGGAGTCCGCGCGCCTCGGACCTCCCCCGCCGCTGGTCAGCCCGCCCCCCATCCTGATGTCCAGCTCCTGGTCTACGCCGGAGCCGGACGCGCCGGACATCGCCTCGCCGTCCGAGCCGGGCGGGTTCCAGCTCCTGCAGGAGACGCCGTCGCCTGGGGTCCGCGAGACGCCGTCCATGGTGGTCGGCGACACGCCCCCTGTGCCGCGCCAGAGCCAGACCCAGCGCCCCGTCGCCGCGCAGCGCAGCCCGGTCGCCCTCTACGCGACCATCGCCGCCCTGCTGGTCGTGTTGATCGGCGGCGCCCTCATCTTCCTGGGCAGCGGCGGGATGGAGGGCGCTCGCCCGAAGACGACCAGGCCGCCCGCTGAGGTGGTCCCGCCCGCGACGAGCCCCGACCCGGCCCCCCCCTCGGTGATCGCCCCCTCGACCGCGCCCACGCCCGCGCAGTCGGCCAGCCCGGTGGTGCCCGAGCCCGAGCCCGAGCCCGTGGTCGCGCCCACGCCGACCCCGGTCGTGGTCGCGACGCCCGAGCCAGCGCCCGCGCGCAACCCCTGCGACGCCCCCGAGGGCACCGCGCAGACCGGACGCCTGGAGGTGGTCTCCTCCTCCAAGGGCACCGTGTACGTGGGCCGCACACGTTGCGGGACCATCCCGCTCGCCGGCCCCCTCCGCCTGCCCATGGGCACCCATCAGGTGCAGCTCCGCGGCGCGCGCACGTCCACGCAGACCGTCCGCATCGACGCCGAGCGCTCCGTCCGGGTCGTCTTCTGACGCATGTGGCTGATCCTGCTGGCCGCCTGCGCCAACTCGCCGGCCGACGACATCGGGACCTACGCGCGCCTGGTCGGCCTGGAGAGCCCGCAGCCCGCTGACCTGGAGGCCTGCGGGCGCCTCGCCGACCCGAACCTGGCCGGGGACTGCGCGCTGGCCCTCAGCCAGCGGGTGGCCGCCCAGGAGAAGACCTCGCTGTCGGAGTGGTGTGACGAGGTCCCCGCCGGCGTGTGGCGCTACGAGTGCTGGTTTCAGGCGGCGGAGCTCGAGCGCCGTCGCGGTCGGGAGGCGGAGGCCGCCGAGAACTGCCGCTCGTCGGGCCCCTTCCTGAACGACTGCGCGCAACATCTCTGGCAGACGCGCGTTCACCGCCTCATCCAGTCCAACGGCAAGGCGCCGGACTTCGTGGGCAAGCTGGCGCGCGCGGAGCAGCTCTACGGCGAGTGGGCCCCCCACCTCGCCGAGACCAGCGATCTCGAGACCCGCTTCTGGAACAAGTACTACCAGAACGGCTTCGAGAGCGCCGGGCGCATCGACCTGGCCTGGTGCGACGGCCTGCCCGAGGCTCACGCGCCCCGCTGCCTGACCGCCGCCCGCGACCTGGTGATCCGCGAGATGGCGCCCAACCTGGACCGGAACTCGGCGTGGAGCGCCTTCTGCGCGATGGAGAAGCCGACCAGCGCCGAGGTCGCGCGCTGGTTCCGGCTGACCCCCTCGGAGCCGCTGGACGCCCTGGTCCAGGAGCGCCAGGCCCTGCTCTGCAAGAACTAGATTAGCTAGCCGAGCGGCGTGTACCAGGCGCTCAGGCCGAGGGAGCCGAGCGCCTGCGTCGCGGCGCGCGCCTGGTGCGCGTCCGAGAGCAGCGCGACGACGGATCCGTCCCCGCCGGCCCCGGAGAACTTGGCCCCCAGCGCCCCGAGCGAGCGCAGCCGCGTGCAGGCCATGCGCAGGCCCGGCGCGGCCAGGGCGGGCAGGTGGCGCGCCAGCTCCTGGTCGTAGACGTTCTGCGCCCGATCCATCGCCGCCCCGAGCGCGCGCGCGTCGCCCGCCGCCACGGCGTCGGCCGCACCCTCCGCCGAGACGCCGAAGAAGCCGATGGCGCGGCGGGTGGCCTCGATGGCGGCCGGCTCGTCGCTGCGCCCGAACCAGGCGTCCCCGAGCGCGGCGAGGATGCCCGCCGTGTCCCTCGGCGCGGAGAACGAGGCGATCACCAGGTGAAAGCGCCCGCCCGCCGCGACGCGCCGCACCTCGACCGGCTGGCCGTCCTCCCAACGAAAGAAGACCGCCGCGGCCCCGCCCTCCTCCTCCCGACCCAGCGCGCAGGCGGTGGGATCCAGCCGACCGCACCCGACGCCGAGCAGATCGTGCTCGACGTGGAAGGCCAGCTCCGCCAGCTCTTCCGCGGGGAGCCGGCGACCGGCGAGCCGCGCGAGGGCGTCCACCGCGGCGACGCAGTAGGCTGCCGACG
>CAZKWG010000835.1:0-3420 GCA_964556105.1 uncultured Enterobacterales bacterium
ACGACCTGAGTCCGCCAGCTTCTGTTCTTCTCAATACCGCAACAGCCATCACCACCCGTCGGCGACGGCCTCCACGCCGCTCAGCACCGCGCCGGGGCTGAACGTCAGCGTGAGCTGCTGCCCCGCCTCGACGCCCTTCACCTCGTGCAACAGCCCCCGGCCCGGCCCGCCCGCATCGGCGCTCACGTCCACCTCCAGCGGCTTGCGGCCCTGGACCGACACCGTGAACCGCCGCGCCCCCGCCGCCAGCCCGTCCGCCAACCCCGACACCGACGGCGACGCGCTCTCCGACGGGGACGAGGTCGGCACCCACGGCACCGACCCGCTGGACACCGACACCGACGACGACGACCTCACGGACGGCGACGAGGTCAACACCTACGGGACGGATCCCGCCGACCCGGACACGGACGACGGCGGCGTCCCCGACGGGACCGAGGTGGGCGAGGGCAAGGATCCGCTGGACGGCGCGGACGACACCGACGGCACGCTGGTCTACAAGGGCGGCTGCTCCTGCAGCACCGCCGATGAGGACCTCAGCCTGAGCGCGACCCTGCTCGGCCTCGCCCTCGGCGCGACCGTGCTGCGTCGTCGGCGCGACGCGCGCTGAAGGAAGGGCCGCTCAGCCCGCCCGGCTCACGAGCTTCGGGCGGGCTGAGCGCTCGTCCCCGGCCGCCGAGGCCAGCCCCATCGCGGTCGCCAGCCCCTCCCGCGCGACCGCGGCGGCGCCCTCGAGCAGCGCGTCGGCGATGGTGACAACCCGGCGCGCCACCAGGGGCTCCAGCCAGGTGCCGCGCACCCAGTCGTTGAACGCGCCGACCGCGGGGCCGCACCAGACCTGGTAGTCGCGCGCGCGGCCCGGCGTGCCAGAGATCCCCCAGCGCACGCTCATGTCCAGATACCAGCGGAAGATCAGCGCCATCCGATGCCGAGGGTCCTCCTCGGCGAGCTGCGCCTCCTGGGGGCGACGGGCGCTGAGGTCCTGCAGGATCTCGGCCCAGACCTCCTCGAGCGTGCGATGGAAGATGGTGCGCTCGACCTGACGGCGCTCCCCCTCGGGGATGTCGTCCACGCCGCGGTGGCGCCGGTAGAGCTCGTACAGGTGCTCGGCCTGCTGGGCGAAGCGTGATCCACGCGAGAGCACCTGCACGCGGCCGCCCGTCTCGAAGCGGTCCGCGGCGGGCGCGGTGCGACAGTCGGCGACGCCCGCCTCGGCGAGCATCTCCTTGACCCGCAGGCTGGTCGCCGCCTCGGCGGCGGTGGCGTTGATCGTGCCGGTCACCACGAAGTCCGCCCCCAGCCCAAACGCGGCGTGCATGGACCAGGGGTCGCCGATCTCGCCCGCGGCGCCGATGTGCGTGCGAACGCCTCCCTCGTCGTAGCGCTCACGGGAGGCCACACGATCCCGCAGCCGGATCAGGCAGGGCACGAGCGCCATCAGCGGCCAGCGCTCCGTGCGCCCGCCCGCGTGCCCCTCCGCGATCAGGTCGTCCGCCACCGGGACGCGCCGCGCCAGGGCCCGCTCCGCGGCGGTGATCTGCCCACGGGCGAGCAGCGCGTCCAGCAGCTCGCCCGGCGCAGGGCACATCCAGGGCTCCGCGCTCTCGAGATTGGCGAGCGCCACGAAGAGCCGATGGCGGGAGCGGATCTGGCCGTCCGGCCCGCGGCTCAGGCCGCTGACCTTGAAGCGCACCAGCTCGGGCGAGGGCGGGGCGGTCGCCCAGGTCAGCGCGCTGCGCAGGTCGAGCAGGCGCGCCATGGAGAGCACCTCCTCCTGCTGCCGCCGCTCCTCCCCGTGCTGGGGCAGGGCCACCCCCGCGGAGAGGCCTGGCCCCAGCGCGGCCAGCGCGGCCATGTTCGCCCGGATCGTGTCCAGGTCGAGCCCGGTTGTCCCGAGGAAGCCGAGCAGTTGCTCGCGCGCGAGGGCCGAGACCATGGCCGGTCCGCTCACCCCATAGGCCAGCGGCCCCGCCGCGTAAGCAGCCCGCACCCCGTAGCGCTCCCGAAAGCCCGCGGAGCCCTGCGAGACGGGGAGCGGCTCGGCCATCCCCGCGGGCGCCGCCTTCCGGGTCGCCGGCGGGACGGCGTAGACGGCCTCCAAGGCCGGGCCGCTCCCCCAGCGCACGCGCTCCACCGCCTCCTCGCTTCGCCGCTCCAGACCGAACAGCAGCGGCCCGTCCTCGAGCAGCAGCCGCTCGCCTGGGAGGAGCGCCTGGAGCGCCGTCGCCTGGCCCCCGCTGTCCAGCGCTCGCGCGAGCCCTCCGCCGGGCCCGCGGATCCGCTCCTCGACGCCGTCGGCGGAGAAGCGACGCGCGGAGGACGCGCCGAGCTGGAGGACGAGGGTCGGGAGATCGCGCATACAAGAGTGTACGCGGCGCGGGGGGATGAGGTCCAGGGGTCCGCTGATTCACGCTGCCCCGAAGAGCAGGGCCGCCGCGGCGCGGATAAAGGGCCGCGATGGAGCCCCCGATGAAGCGCGTCCCCGTTGGCGTCCTCGGCGCGACCGGCATGGTCGGTCAGCGGATGGTCGCCCTCCTCGACCAGCACCCCCTCCTCGAGGTGGCCTGGCTCGGCGCCTCGGAGCGCTCCGCCGGCCGCCCCTACGCCGAGGCCGCCCGCTGGCTGCTGCCCGAGCCCATGCCGGAGGCGGCGGCGCGGATGACCGTCCAGACCTGCGCCCCGGACGCGATCCCCGCCGGGCTGCCCCTCCTGCTCAGCGCGCTGGACAGCGGCGTGGCCGGCCCGCTGGAGCCGCAGCTCCGCGACCGGGGCTTCGGCGTGGTGACCAACGCGTCGAGCCACCGCATGGCGCCCGACGTGCCGCTGATCATCCCCGAGGTCAACGCCGACCACCTGCAGGTGTTGGACGCACGAAGCGGCCCGGGATTCATCGTCGCCAACCCGAATTGCTGCGCCATCCCGCTGGCCATGGCGCTGGCGCCCCTGCACCGCCGCTGGCCCGTCCAGGCGCTGACCTGCGCCACCTGGCAGGCGGTCTCCGGCGCCGGCTACCCGGGCGAGCCCTCCTACGACATCCTCGGCACCGCGCACCCGCACGCGGGCGACGAGGAGGACAAGCTGGACCTGGAGCCGCAGAAGATCCTCGGCCTCCCGGGCGCGCCGGCCGCCTTCCGCGTCTCCGCGCGCTGTGTGCGCGTGCCGGTGCTCGACGGCCACCTGATCGGGATCAACGTGCGCCTGGAGGGCGACCCGAGCCCCGAGGAGGCGATGGAGGCGATGGCGAGCTGGCAGGGGGACGGCCCTCCCCTCCCCTCCTGCCCGCGACCGCCGCTGCGCCTCGCCACCCGCCGCGACCGCCCCAGCGCGCGCCACGACGCCGACGCGGGCGGCGGCATGATCGTCACCGTCGGCCGGGTCGAGCGCTGCCCGGTCATGGGCCTGAAGCTGTACGCGCTCGCC
>CAZKWG010000836.1:0-3419 GCA_964556105.1 uncultured Enterobacterales bacterium
GTCGTTGAAGGTCGTCCAGGCCTCGCCCACGGCGCGGGCCGGGAGGTACATGAGGAGCATGAGGCCGAGGAACGAGCCGAAGGTCCCGGCGTCGAGGTCCCACCAGCGCTCGACGACGACCACGGCGCCCAGCAGCCGCCGCAGCTCGCCCCGGTCCCACTCCCCCCGCGCGAAGGGCGCCGTCGCCAGCGCCGCCCCCAGGTAGAGCAGCCCCGCCAGGGTCAGCGGCCCCATCCCGCCCAGCAGCGCCTTGGAGACGGGCGTGCTGGCCCCGAAGAGGGCCGCGGCGAGCAGGCACCAGAGCGCGGGGGCGGCGAAGGGGAGGGTCATGGGGCGAGGATATCCGATCCTCCACCGACGTGAGGGTGGATCATCACGTTACGTGAGGTCTTAGAAGGGTGCGTGACGCTGAGGAGGGCCGATGACCGACGAGCTGCTGCGGGTGGGTGAGCTGGCGCGACGCGCGGGTCTGACCGTGCGGACCTTACACTTCTACGATGAGGTGGGCCTGCTCAAGCCAGCCGTTCGCACCGCGTCCGGCCATCGGCTCTACGACGCGTCCAATGTCGCCCAGCTCCAGCGACTGGTGTCGCTGCGTCAGCTCGGGCTCTCCCTCGAGGAGATCGGAGACCTGATCGAGGGTCGCGAGACGGCGTTGCCGGCGGTGCTTCGGCGCCACGCGGCGCACCTGAGGGAGCAGGTCCGCTCCGCAGGCGCGCTGGCGGTGCGCTTGGAGCATCTGGCGCGACGCCTCGAGCACAGCCCGAAGGTCACGGTCGACGAGCTCCTCCTCACCGTTCAGGAGTCTGTCATGGTCGAGAGAAACTACACCCCCGAGCAGCTCGCCGCGCTCGAGGTGCGCCGTCAACAGTTGGGAGACCAGGGGATGGCCCAGGTCCACCAGGAGTGGGGGGAGCTGATCGCCGGGGCGAAGCAGGCCCTGGCGGACGGCCTGCCCGTGGATGACCCCAGGGTCCAGGCCATCGCCCGCCGCTGGAAGGCCCTCATCGAGGCGTTCACGGGCGGCGACGCGGGGATCCGTCAGTCGCTGGAGCGCACCTGGCGCGAGGAGCCGGACGCTATGGCGCAGCAGACGGGCGTGGACACGGCGCTGCGCGCGTACATGCAGCAGGCGATGTCGCGCACGTGAGCGTTGGGGTGTGGCGTCGGGCTGCTTCAGCTCGGCGCCACCAGCTCGACGGTGACGACGGCGTCGGTGGTGAGCGTGCCCGAGAGGAACCAGCCCACATAGCGTGTGAACGCGTCGATGCGGAACCAGGGAGAGCCGACCGCGCTGAGATCGACGCTGACCTCGGGCGTGAACGCGAGGAAGCGGCCAAACACGTTGAACGCGACGTGCTTCAACGTCAGGGTCGGCGCGTCGCCCTCGGCGGCGGTCAGGACGTGGAACACAGTGTCCAGCGTGTTGTCGTCGTTCATCGCGTCGCCGGTCTGGAGGGTACGGTCTTCGAGGATGTGTAGGGTGTTCGTTGGCATGGGATGCTCCTCTAAGGGGCGTTCGAATGGTGTGCTATTCTATGGTTCTGACGACGCGAAAGCCGGTGGCTCCGGAGCCGACTCCGGACAGGCCAACGCGGAGGTCGAGGCTCCTGGAGGCGCTGCGGACGCCGTCCGTGTAGGTGATGATGTTGCCTCCCCGGACAACAGCGACGTCCCAGGTGCCGCTCTCATCTCCAGACACGAATGGATCGACCTGATCCTCGGTGCTGTAGGGGGCGAGGCCGTCGTTTACCAACTCCCAGACGTTCCCGCTCATGTCGTACAGACCCCAGGCGTTCGGATCCAGGAGCCCGACCGTGTGAACACGGTCATCAGCATTGCCGCAGTACCAGGACTGTTGGCCAAGCGCCTCTCCGTTGTCCAGGACATACGGGAGATCGCAGGACCTCTGTCCGAGGAGCAGGTCGAGCGCGCCGCCGCTCGGGTACGAGTCCACGCCACCCGCTCGGGCAGCGTACTCCCATTCGGCCTCCGTGGGCAGTCGGTACCCATCGCATGTATAAGGGTCTACCTCAAGATTGCAGATCATCTGCTCAACGTAGTGCCCGGTGTAGCCATGCTCACCGACCCCACAGGTGTAACAGGGTGTGCGCCCGTCCAAGGTAGAGAGCGCGTTGAGAAAGCAGGCGGCGCTCCACCAGGGCGCGGTGACGGGACAGTGTTTGCATGCGACTGGTACTCCAGTATACGTACCTTGTCGGAATGGCACAGCGCCCACCAGCGCGACGAACTGTCCCAGCGTGACCTCCGTCGCGCCGATCACGAACCCGCGGGTGAGCGTCACAGTGTGTTGGGGCACGTCGGCATAGGCGTAGTGTGCGCTCGAGTCGTAGGCCCCATCGCCGGGCCAGCCATCGATAGCGCCGACCTCGTCCTCCGCGCTACCCATCAGGAAGGTGCCGGGCTCGATCTCGACCAGATTGAGGTCGCCCAGCAAGTCCACGGTCGCGGTAGAGACAGGCTCGCAGCTCGTCAGCGGCGCTATGGGTACGTCATCCCAGGGCACGGCCGTGTCCACAGGCCCCGATCCGGTGTCGATCACTTCGGCGGTTTCTTCTGGAGATAGGACCTTGTCGTCCTCGGATCTGCAGGCTCCCGAGAGTAGAGCCAGGTAGAAGAGCGCATGCTTCATGATGCACTTCGTAAGACCAGCGCGCTTCGTCCCGTGCCGCCCACGGGGCGGTAGGAGACACGGAGATCACGGGTTTTGCTCCAGTCTCGCCCTGCGAGCAGATCAGCCCACGAGGCCCAATCTCGGCCTGAAGAGGTCCAGGCGCGCATGTCCAGCAGCTCGGGCCCCAGGCGCAAAACTCCGGTCGGTCGAATCGTCGATCCGTAGGGCGGCTCTTCGGGGTCGTCGATGACCGGACCATCGAGGTCGACGTCGGAGCCTCCGACCGACACATGGGCGATGTCGTCAGCCGAAATCCGGTTCGTGTCGACCGGGAACCAGCGCTGATAGCAGTCGTCGTCCAACAGATCGACCAGGGCGACGATCTGCTCCCGCTGACCTGCGCTGAGGTTGTACCACCAGGCGTCGAAGACCACCCGAGCGTCTGTACTACCCCGTACAGCGCTGGAGGATCTCGACCCGGAGATCAGGGAGGAGACCAGGGGATCGGCGATCTTCATGGTGTGGCACTCCTGAAAAACCATGTTGTTCACCCACCATCGCCTGTGGCACTCACACCGTAAATAAAAAATGTGGATCGCAACATCTTCTGAAGAATTTCTGCGCCAGCCTCACGCTGGCCAGCTTCGCCGTACCCTTTCGATGGACTCTACTCCACCCGGGGGCGCACCAGCATCGCGTCGGCGTCCACAAAGCCCAGCGAGCGGTACAGCGGCTCGCCCGCCGGGCTGGTGCGCAAGACGAACTTCACGCGCTCGCGGCCGGC
>CAZKWG010000837.1:0-3413 GCA_964556105.1 uncultured Enterobacterales bacterium
CAAGCCCCCTCCCCCCTCCGTGGGGGAGGTGCCCCCGAAGGGGGCGGTGGGGGGGGTGACTGCGCTCCAGCCGCGCCGCCAAGAAGAGGGCCTGAGCCCTCCCGCCACGCTATAGAGCTACTCCCCCCGGAGCTCCGCGAGGACATGCAGGCAGGCAGGCGCTACGAGATCCTCTCGCTGCTCGGTCAGGGCGGCTTCGGAGCGGTCTATCGCGCGAAGATGTACGGGGAAGGCGGATTCACGAAGGAGGTCGCCCTCAAGATCCTCCGGCCGGAGCTGGCCGCCTCCCAGCCCTTCGCCCAGCGGCTGCGCGACGAGGCTCGACTGCTCGCGGTGGTCCGTCACCGGGCGATCATCCAGGTGGACGCGCTGCTCGAGCTGGACGGCCGCTGGACGATGGTGATGGAGCTGGTCCAAGGCCCGGATCTGAAGGCTGTCCTCGATCATGGGCCGCTGCCGCTCGGGCCGGCGCTCGAGCTGGGCGCGGAGGTGGCGGGCGCGCTGCACGCCGGCTGGACCACGCCGGGGCCCGACGACCAGCCGCTCCAGCTCCTGCACCGCGACATCAAGCCGGCCAACCTCTGCCTGACCCGGCTGGGCGAGGTCAAGGTGCTGGACTTCGGCCTCAGCCGCGCGCTCGGCACCCCGCGCGAGGGCGAGACCGCCGACGGCACCTTCGGCACCCCCGAGTACATGGCGCCCGAGCGCTTCGCCCTGGAGAACGGGCCCGCCGCCGACGTCTACGCGCTCGGCGCCACGCTCTTCGAGGCGCTCACCGCGCGCCGCCTGGGCCGCGCCCTGCTGCGCCCCTTCCACCACGCCAGCATGGTCCACGATCGCCTGCTGACGATGGCCAGCGCCGCGAGCGAGCTGCACGAGGATCTCACGGACCTGCTCAGCGCGATGCTCGCCTTCGCCCCTGAGAATCGCCCCGACGCGCGCGAGGTGGAGCGCCAGCTCGTGCGCCTGCGCCGCCGCGTGGAAGGGCTCTCGCTCAAGGACTGGGCCGAGCAGGTGCTGCCCGCCATGCTCCTCGGCCGCCCAGGCGACCTCGACGCCAGCGTGGGCAGCGTCTTCTACGAGCAGGGATCCGCCCGCGCTCCCCTCACCGACCGCGCGCCCCGCGGCTGGGGGCCGCTCTCCGCCGCCGTCTCCACCGCGGCCGAGACCTGGCTGCTCCCGGAGGGGAAGGCGCCGCCGCCCACGCCCGCCACCAACCTGAGCACCATCGCCACCGCGGCGCTCTCCCGCTCCGTCGGCGCCAGCCGCACCCGCCAGATCGAGGGGCGCGAGGAGCTACTAGATGATCTAGCCGTGGCCGCCAGCGCCGCCGCCGCGGGCGAGGCCCAGATCGTCCTGCTCGTGGGCGAGGCGGGCATCGGCAAGACCCGGCTGGCGGAGGAGGGCGCCCGCCGCGCCGCGCAGGACGGCTTCGGCGTGACCTGGGGCCGCTGCTGGGAGGCGGGGGAGGCGCCGGCCGGCTGGCCCTGGTCCGAGGCGCTCGGCCGGATCCACGCCGAGGATCCGCGCGCCGCCCAGCGGCTCTCCCCCCAGCACCGCGCGGCCCTGGGCGCGTTGCTCCCCGACCTCGACGCGCAACCCGCCCCCGCCCGCTCGCCCGAGGAGGCCCGCAACCGGCTCGGGCTGGCCATCCTCGCCTACCTGGAGGCGGCCAGCGAGGACCGACCCTGGTGGATCGTGCTGGACGATCTGCACGCCGTGGACCCGCTCAGCCTCTTTCTGCTGCGCAGCGTGGGCCGCGGGCTCGGACGGGCGCGGGTCGTGCTGGCCTGCACCTGGCGCGACGCCGAGGTCGCCGCCGATCCGGAGCTGTCGCGGGGCCTCGCCGAGCTCTCCCGCCGCGCCCTGCACGTCGCCATGCCCCGCCTGGACCGCGCCGCCACCGAGCGCCTGATCGCCCGCCTGCTCCCCGGCGCGAGCCCGGCGACGGTTGACGCCCTCTGGCAGAGCACGCTGGGACAGCCCCTCTTCGTCCACGAGATGGCGCGCATCGTGCAGAGTCGTGGACCCGACGCGCTCATCGCCGCCAACATCCCGGCCGGCGTGCGCGAGGCGGTGCGCCTGCGGATGGAGCGCCTGCCCCAGCCCACGCGCGCGCTCCTCGAGGCGGCGGCGCTGATCGGCCCCAGCTTCGAGGCCAGCCTGCTGGCCGAGGTCGAGCAGCAGCCCGAGGGCGAGGTGCTGCGCCAGCTCCAGCTCGGCGAGCGCTTGAACGTGCTGGAGCGCTCCAGCGCCGGGCACCGCTTCAGCCACCCGCTCATCCGCCGCGCCTTCGAGGAGCCCATCGACCCGGTCCGTCGGGCCCTCCTCCATGGCAGCATCGCCCACGCGCTGACGCGACGTCCCGGCTCCCCCGCCGCCCTCCTCGCCCGCCACTGGCGGCAGGCCGGCCCGGAGCACGCGCTGGACGCGACGAACGCGGCCATCCGCGCCAGCCAGGAGGCGCTGAGCCACTTCGCCTGGGAGGAGGCCCGGAGCGCCCCCGAGCTGGCCCGCGAGGCGCTCGCCGGGCGCGCGCCAGCCCTGGAGGCCAGGCTCCTCATCCAGGAGGGGCTGGTGCGCGTGCGCCTCGGCGAGGTCGCGGTCGGCCGCGCGCTCGCCCTTCGCGCCGCGGAGCTCGCCCGCGCCCTCGACGAGCCCACCCTGCTCGGCGAGGCCGCCCTGGCCTATGGCGGCGACGTCATCGAGGGCGCGGTGGATCCCACGCTGGTCAGCCTGCTCCGCGAGGTCCTGCCCGCGCTCCCCGCCGAGCAGACCGCGCTTCGCGCCCGCGTCCTCGCCCGCCTCACCCAGCCCGCTCCCGACCCCTTCGGGCCCGTGACCCTGGCGCGCGAGGCCCTGGCCGTCCCGGTCCCCGACCCCCGCGCCCGCATGGAGATCCTGGTCTGCGCCGTGTCCGCCATGGTCGAGCAGGTCCCGCCCGAGGAGTACTTGCCCTACAACCAGGAGGCGTTGTCCCTGGCCGACCGCCTGGGCGAGGGCACGCTGCGCCTGCGCCTGCTGCTTCGCCTCGTCGGCACGTGGTGGGAGATCGGGGACATGCCCCAGACCCGCGCCTGGCTCGGCACCTACGCGGGCGCGATCGAGGACGCGGGCCTGCCTGCGCACCGCCTTCGCCTCCACGCCCTGCGCGCCGGGATGGCCTGGTCCTCCGGCGAGCGCGCGCGCTCCGAGCAGCTCTATCGGGAGACCATCCAGCAGCACCAGGAGGCCGGCGACCTGCGACGCGCGGGGATCCTCTCGCTGGTGGACGCGATCCGCCGCTGGACCTTCGGCGAGCGTGAGGAGGCCATCCACTGGTGGTTGCAGCTCCTCGAGCGGAGCCGCGCCCAGCCCGAGACCGCGCCCCCCGCCTTCCTCGTCGAGGCCGGCGCCGCCCCCTGCCTGGTCGA
>CAZKWG010000838.1:0-3397 GCA_964556105.1 uncultured Enterobacterales bacterium
AGGTCGCCAGCCTGGAGATGGCGGTCTGGATGCTCGACTCGCTGCTGCGCGCGGACGCGCTGCAGAAGGTGGCCGAGCGCGCCGAGGAGCTGGCCCAGGAGGCGGGCGAGCTGATGGAGCTGGTGAACACCGACGCCAGCACCAGCGAGCTGCTCTCCCGCGTAGACCAGCTCGAGCGCCTGATGCAGCGGCTCCAGGAGGAGGCGAGCCGGCTGGCGGAGGGGCAGGTTCGCGAGTTCGTGAACTCGCGAACGCGGGAGTCGCAGGACATGATCGGCGAGATCCGCGCCGCGATCGCCGAGGGTCGGATGGAGGAGGCGCGCGAGATGACCGAGCGCCTCGCCGAGATGCTCAAGCAGATGGCCGAGGGGCTCAACGAGCAGCTCGCCGCCTCTCAGGAGACCGACGACGCGCTGGAGAAGCGGCTGGAGCAGCTCGACGCCGATCTGCAGAAGCTGGAGAAGGACCAGGACGAGCTCGCCGATCAGCTCGCCGCCGTGCGCGAGCAGGAGGACCAGGGGGTCCAGAAGATGGTCAGCGCCTGGGAGAAGCTCGACCCCCTCTCGGTGCGCGCGGCGGAGCTCGCCTGCGAGGCGTCGCGGCGCCCGGCGGAGGGCGCGGGGTGGCGGCCGGGGACGATCCGCAAGCTGGACATGACCTGCGAGGCGGGCCGCGATCTGCAGGGGGCCGTCCGCGCCCGCGACGTCGAGCGCTCGCTGGACGCGCTCTCGGGCGCGGCGCTCCAGCACCGCATGGCCACCGACCAGGTGGAGAACGAGCAGAACCGCCCGCGCGGCGGCGGCGACCCCGTCCCCGTGGGCGTGCCGCTCGCGGCGACGGATCTGCGCAGCATGGCGCCCGTGCTCGCGGAGATCGGGAAGATCCTCGATCAGCTCGCGAAGCAGAACGTCTCCATGAGCCCGGAGATGCAGCGCGCGGCGCGGGAGCTGGCCTCCAAGCAGGAGGAGCTGGCGCGCCGTGGCCGGCAGCTCTCGCAGGAGGTCCAGGTGGCCGAGCGCGCCATGCCCACGGGCGACGGCAGCGCGCAGCGGGCGATGGAGCAGGCGGGCTCGGGCATGAGCCAGGCGCAGGAGGCCCTCGACGAGGGGGACGCGCTGGGCGGTGAGGGGAACCAGCGCTACGCCGCCGATCAGGTCGGCGCGGCGCGGCGGATCCTCCAGCAGCAGCAGCAGGAGGCCCGCCAGATGCAGGCCGCCATGCAGCAGATGCAGGGCAAGAGCGGCGGCGAGAAGGGCGGGCAGTCCAAGGGCGGCGGGAGCGAGCAGACGGGTCAGCGCCAGATCGAGATCCCCGCGCCGGAGACCTTCCAGACCCCCGAGGCCTATCGCCGCGCCCTGCTGGAGGGCATGGAGGCCGAGGTGCCCGACGAGTACCGGGCGCTCAAGCAGCGCTACTACGAAGAGCTGGTGCGTCAGTGAGCCGCGCCCTGCTGCTGCTCCTGCTGGCGCTCGTGGGCCCCGCGGCGGCGGTGGACGCCGAGGAGGGGCACAACTGCCTGCGCATCACCGACCTGCGCTGCGCCCAGAAGGTGCGCGACGCGCTGCTGAGCTCGGAGCCGGCGGCCCTGGAGACGCTGGCCTTGAACGCCAGGACGCTCTTCTACGAGGGGCGTTACGCCGAGGCCGTCTCCGCGCTCGACGCCTACGAGGACAAGGGCGGCGCCTCCTTCGCCCAGGAGGCCCCCTACCGCGAGACCGCCGACGCCACCCGCGGCTTCGTCACGCGGGCCGGCAAGGGCGTGCGCGTGCGGTACGCGCTGGGGCCCGATGTGGTGCTGGCCGAAGAGGCGGCCACGACGGTGGAGCGCGCGCGCGCGGTCCTCGATCCACTCATGGGTGGTGGTCCGCCGCACGACATCGTGTTGGACCTGTTCCCGAGCGGCACGACCTTCATCGCCGCCAGCGGGCTCCCCGCGGAGGCCGTGCGCACGACCGGGGTGGTGGCGCTCTCGAAGTGGACGCGGCTGCTGGTGACCAGCCCGCGCGCCCTGGCCCGCGGCTACGCCTGGAAGGACACGGTCGCCCACGAGTACATCCACCTGCTCGTCTCCTGGCGCACGGCGGATCGGGCGCCCGTCTGGGTGCAGGAGGGGCTGGCGAAGTTCCTGGAGGGCTACTGGCGCGGCGAGCGCTCGGGCCAGCTCTCGGCCTACCAGCAGTCTCTGCTGGCGCGCGCCATCTCCACGGGCAACTTCGTGCCCTTCGAGAAGTTCAAGGCCTCGATGGCCTACCTCGACTCCGGGGAGGAGGCGGCGCTGGCGTTCGCGCAGGTCGCCACGATGATCGCGTTCATGATCGACAAGGGCGGCGAAGAGGTGCTGCCCGGCCTGCTCTCCGACATCCGCGAGGGGAAGGAGCCCGGCAAGGCGGTCTCGAAGGCCGCCGGCTTCCCGAGCTTCGACGCCTTCCGCGACGGCTGGATGAGCTGGATCCGAACCCTGCCCCTCGTCTCTGAGCAGCTCGCCGCCCTGCCGGTGGTGCTGGACGGCGAGGGGGGCGACTTCTCCGACGACCCGCTCCTGGCGGCGCGCACGGACCTGGCGCGCTTCGCCCGGCTGGGCGATCTGCTGCGCGAGGCCGGTCGCCCGCGCGCCGCCCTGGTGGAGTACCAGAAGGCCGAGGATCCCAGCGGCCCGCCGAGCCCGCTGCTCATCGCCCGGCGGGCCGTCTGCCACGCCGCGCTCGGCGAGCAGGACAAGGCGCTGGCCCTGTCTCAGGAGGGCGTGCAGCTCTACCCGGAGTTCGCGCTGCTGCAGGTCACGCTGGCTGGGCTGCTCGAGGCGGCGGGCAAGCCGGAGGAGGCGCGGAGGGCGCTGCTCGCGGCGCACGATCTCAACCCCTTCGACCCGGCCGTTCAGCAGGGGATCGTCCGCATCTCCGACGCGCTCGGGGACAGCGAGACCGCCGCCCGTCACCGACGCTACGCGCAGCTCCTGGCGAGCGGGGGCATGGCGAAGGGGGGCTGAGCCCGCCCAACACGTTATTGCTGGGGAGCTCAGGACGGACATGATGCAGGAATCTCAGATGGACGCGCAGGCCGAGACGCCGGCGCCGCTCGACGACGCGGCCCTCTTCGATCAGCTCGCCGGGGCGCGCGCGCGGCTGCTCGCCTCCATCGGGCGACGCATCGTCGGCCAGCACGACGTCATCGAGCAGATGCTGGTCGCGCTCTTCGCCCGGGGGCACTGCCTCTTCGTCGGCGTGCCGGGGCTGGCCAAGACGCTGCTGGTGCAGACTACGGCCGACTCGCTGGGGCTCGGCTTCGGGCGCGTACAATTCACGCCCGACCTCATGCCGACGGACATCACCGGCACGGAGGTCCTCGAGGAGGATCGCAGCACCGGGAGGCGCTTCCTGCGCTTCATCCCGGGGCCGAT
>CAZKWG010000839.1:0-3394 GCA_964556105.1 uncultured Enterobacterales bacterium
AGATGATCTAGCCGATCGGACGCGCGCCGCCGGAGCCCTGCTCATCTTCGATGAGGTGATCACCGGCTTCCGCTTCGGTTTTCACGGCTACGGGCGCCTGCTGGGCATCGAGCCCGACCTGACGACGCTCGGCAAGATCGTCGGCGGCGGCATGCCGCTGGCGGCGCTGGTCGGCCGCGCGGCGCTGATGGACCAGCTCGCGCCGCTGGGGCCGGTCTACCAGGCGGGCACGATGGCGGGGAACCCCGTCGCCCTCGCCGCCGGGCGCGCCACCCTGGAGCAGCTCCGCGACGGCGCCGTCCACGCCCACATCGCCGCCCTCGGCGCGCGCATCGACGCCCGGCTCGCGCTGGCCCGCCCGGCCTCGCCGCTGCAGATCCGCCGCGTCGGCGGTGTGCTCTGGCCGCTGTACAGCGCGCTCGCCCCCCGCGAGGCCGACGAGATCCCCAGCCAGGCCGTCGCCCGTTACCACGGCGCCTACGCCGGCTGGCTCGAGCGCGGGCTCTACCTCCCACCTTCGGCCTACGAGGTCAGCTTTCTCAGCGCCGCCCACACGCAGGCGCAGGTGGACGCGCTGGTGGACGCGCTGGTGGACGCCGCAGGATGAGGCGCCGCCTCCCCCGCTGGCTGGCCGCCCGCGCCGAGCAGATCGGCCTGGGCGCGGCGCTGGCCGTGATCGCGCTGCTGGTGGGGTGGTGGGCGATCTACGCGCTGCGCATGATCAGCGAGGTGCGCGCGCTGTCCGAGGAGAACGCCCGCCTGCGCCTCGGCGACGACCCGGCGGAGCTCAGCGCCACCCTGATCCGCATCAGCGCCGACGCCGAGCGGCGCTTCTGGATGATCGAGGGCGAGAGCAGCCTGTTCGTGCTCCTCCTCCTGCTGGCCGTGACCTTCCTCTACCTGATGGCGCGCGGGAACCGCCAGGCCCGGCACCGCATCGAGCGCCAGCTACAGGTCACGACCCACGAGCTGAAGACCCCCATCGCCGGGGTGCGCATGCTGCTCCAGACCCTCTCCCGCGGGGCCGTGCCCGAGGAGATGAAGGTCAGCCTGCTCGCCCAGGGCCTGGAGGCCTGCGATCAGCTCGACCACATCGCCGAGACCATCCTCGCCTGCCAGCGCGCGGCGGCCGGTCGTGTACAGCCGCGCGTGATCTCTGCCTCAGAGCTGGTGAACGGCGTGCTGGCCCACCGGGCGGCGACCGGCGTGCCCGAGGGCGCGACCCTGAGCCTGAGCGGCGACGCGCTGGTGCACACCGACCCCGACGCCTTCCGGGTGATCCTGGAGAACCTGTTGGACAACGCCCGAAAATACGCCGCGGGGGCCGTGCGCCTCGTCGGTCGGAGCGAGGGCGATCTCTGGACGCTGACGGTGGAGGACGATGGCCCCGGCCTCTCCGAGGAGGACGCCGTCGCCATCTTCGAGCCCTTCGAGCGCCGCGGCGCGCGCACCACCAGCCACGGCAGCGGCCTGGGGCTCAGCCTCTCGCGCGATCTGGCCCGCGACATGGGCGGCGATCTGCGCGCGCAGGCTCGGCCGAAGGGCGCCCTCTTCCTGGTGGAGCTGCCGCTGGTCTCGCGCCGCGACGGGGAGGTCGCCCGTGCCTGAGCGCATCCTGGTCATCGAGGACGAGCGCCTCGTGCGCGATCTGGTCTGCCTCAACCTGCGGCACGCCGGCTACACCGTGAGCTCGGCGGCGGACTTCCCGAGCGGGCTGGCGGCGATCCACGAGGGCGCCTTCGATCTGGCGCTGGTGGACATCATGCTGCCCGGCGGCGACGGCTTCGAGCTGGTGCGGGCGGCGCGCGCGGCGGGCCTGCGGGCGCCGACCCTGATGCTGACGGCGCGATCGGACACCCACGCCAAGGTGCGGGCGCTGGACGGCGGGGCGGACGACTACCTCACCAAGCCCTTCGACGTGGACGAGCTGCTGGCGCGGGTGCGGGCGCTGCTGCGGCGGGCGCGCGGCGAGGCCCCGGTCAACGTGCCGGTCTCGATCGGCGGGTGGCAGGTGCGCCTGGACTCGGGCGAGGCCCAGACCCGCGAGGGCCGCGTCACGCTGACCGAGAAGGAGCTCAAGCTGCTCACCGTCTTCCTGGCCCACGAGGACCAGCCCATGACCCGCGCCGACCTGCTGGAGGAGGTCTGGGGCATGGACGCGAGCCCGGTGGACCGCACGGTGGACAACTTCATCCTCCGCCTTCGGCGCCTCTTCGAGCCGGATCCCGAGAGCCCCGTCCACTTCATCACCCTGCGCGGGCGCGGCTATCTCTTCCGCCGGAGCGGGTCGTGAGCCGTCCCCTCCGCCGCGCGGTGCTGCTGCTCAACGTGGGCAGCCCGGAGGCCCCGCGCGTCCCCGAGGTGCGCCGCTATCTGGAGCAGTTCCTCTCTGACCCGCGGGTGGTTGACATCCCCTGGCTGCCGCGTCAGCTCCTCCTGCGCGCGGTGATCCTGCCTTTCCGGCCGAAGCGCAGCGCGGCCGCCTACAAGCTGGTGTGGACCGCCCAGGGCTCGCCCCTCGTCACCATCTCCAAGGCCCAGGCCGCCGGGCTCGAGCGGCGCCTCGGGCTGCCCGTCCTCCTCGCGATGCGCTACGGCGAGCCCTCCCTCTCCGCGGCGCTGGCCACGATCGTCCAGCAGCAGATCGAGGAGCTCGTCGTCGTCCCCCTCTTCCCGCAGTACAGCTCGGCCGCCACCGGCAGCGCGCTGCAGGCGGTCTACGCGGGGCTGGGCGCGCAGCCCTTCGTGCCGGCGATTCAGGTCCTGAGGCCCTTCTGGGACGATCCTGCCGTGCTCGACGCCTTCGCCGCCCGCGTCCGCGAGGCCCTGGGCGAGACCCCGGTCGACGCCCTGCTGTGCAGCTTCCATGGCCTGCCCGAGCGCCAGGTGAAGAACACGGACGCCGCGGGGGGCTGTCTCTCCCGGGCCGGCTGCTGTGAGGACCCCGGGGCGCGGCTCGCCTTCTGCTACCGCGCCCAGTGCTACGCCACCGCCGCCGCCCTCGGGGAGCGCCTCGGGCTGCGCGTCATCACGGGCTTCCAGTCGCGCCTGGGCCGCACGCCGTGGATCAAGCCGTACACCGACGAGCTGCTGCCGGTGTTGGCCCAACAGGGCAAGAAGCGGTTGATGGTCCTCTGCCCGGCCTTCGTCGCCGATTGCCTCGAGACCATCGAAGAGATCGGGATGCGGGCCAAGGAGCAGTGGCGAGAGTTGGGCGGTGAAGAGTTGTTGTTGGTGCCGAGCCTCAACGCGGAGCCGGCTTGGATCGAGGCAGTGGCCGGGATGGTTCGAGCTCAGGCGGCGCCGGCGACGATCTGAGTTAAGGTGCTCTCGACTCGCACCAGCTCCGCCTCCAGGCCCTGCAGCACCGGGGCCGCACCCTCCAGGCGCTGCT
>CAZKWG010000840.1:0-3372 GCA_964556105.1 uncultured Enterobacterales bacterium
CGGCGCCGAAGGGGCCGCGCCCTGCCGGGTGCGCGCCGACGGGCGCAGCGCTGGGGCTGTCATACCGGGCCCGGCTGGGGTCCGGCGCCGCGTCGCCCCAGGGGTAGCGGCGCCCGTCGGGGCCGCGTGCCGCCCACTCCCACTCGGCCTCGGTGGGCAGGTCGGCGGGCAGTGCGCCGGGCTGCGCGGACCACCAGGCGCAGAAGGCCATCGCCTCCTGCCAGTCGGTCTCCAGCACAGGCTGCTCGGGCGCGTCGAAGCCGCCGTTCAACATGCTCCAGGGCTCGCGACCGCCGGTCGCCCGCAGGAAGGCCGCGTACTGGTCGTTGGTCACGGGGAAGCGCCCCAGCCAGAAGCCCTGTGGGATGGTGACGCGGTGGCGTGGGCGCTCGTCGTCGTAGGCCTCCGGGTCGTAGCCGTCTTCTCCCTCGGCGCCCGAGCCCATCCAGAAGGTGCCATCTGGCACCCAGACGGCCTCGATCCGGGCGCCGCCTGCCTCGAAGATCCGTACCTTTCCGGGCTGGGGAGGGCGGCTGGCCGACGTGGGCAGCGGCGCGCCGGTGAACGCGCTGGCCTCGCGGGCCAGGGCGGGGTCCGGGTGATGCACCAGGGGCTGCGCGATCTCCGCCAGCGCCCCCCGGGCCGTGGCTGGCGCCAGGGCCAACGCCAGCCTCACCCGCCAGGCCGGCGGGCCCGAATCCGGCGCAGGCGGCGCGGGCCGGAGCCCCAGGTTGACGAGCGTCCGCGACCACCAGCCCTCGACGGGCGGCGGCGGCCTCCGCAGCGCGTCCACCGCCGCCTGTAGCACGCAGAGGTGGGGCCCTACGTCTTCACACTCCGCCTCGTCCCGCGCTGCGAGCAGCATCGCCCGCCCCTCGTCCCCCGGCTCCTGCGCCCAGGCGACCTCCAGCAGTCGGGCGTAAAAGCCCTGCTGTGCCGCCGCGAGCAGCACGGTCTCGCGCCACCATGCCTCCTCGAGGTGCCTCGCCAGCTCGGCCTCCAGGTTGCGATCGCCGGCGTGGCGGGCCGCCAGGTGCTCCTGAAAGGTCAGGTGGGCGAAGCGCCAGCGGCCGACGTCGGGGCTCTCCAGCACGCCGTTGTCGCCGAGCCAGTGCAGGAAGCTGGGCGCGTCCAGCGCGAGCCCGCGCTCCGGGCGCACCAGCGGGGCCAGCGTGTCGAGCACGTCGGCTTCGGAGAGCGAGGTGGCGTCCTGCTCGCCAGCCGCGCGCGCCGACTGCATCCGCCAGGCCAGGGGCGAGAGCGCGCGCAGGGCGGGCTCAGCGGGGATGGGACGCTCCCGTCCCTGGTGGCGATGCCAGGTCTCCAGCAGGATGTTCAGGCACTCCTCGTAGAGCTGGCGCCGGGTGCGCGGGAGCTGGCCGCGCTGCATGTGGACCAGGCACATGACCGAGAGCAGCAGCGGGTTGCGCGCCATGGTCTCCAGGCGCCAGGCGGCCCCGGCGTCGGCAGACGAGATCGCCAGGAGCAGCCGGTCGGCCTGCGACTGGGCCTCCTCGGCCGCCTCGGCCTCTCCCTGCTGGAGCTTCCGCCAGGTCCGGTAGACCAGAGAGAACCAGGCCCGCACGTAGCGCTCGCGGGCGCCCCGGTCGAAGCCCTGCACCGACAGGGGCAGCAGGTTGCTCCGCAGCGCGTCGCCCGCACGATCCCAGGCGGCCAGCCGGCAGGTCACGACCAGCCGTGCGCGCTCCCTCAAGGCGGGCGCCTGATTCACCAACCAGCGACAGACCGCGACCCGGGCGGTCTCGTCGGGGACCTCGTCCAGGCCGTCGAGGAGGATAAGCAGCCGGGGGCCGCGGGCCAGCAGGGCGGCGCCGGCCCCCGGGACACTGGCGTCGGCCGTCTCCTGGACAAGCGCCTCCAGCGATGCGGGCGAGGTGCCGAGCACGCGGCGCCACAGGCCGGCGAAGCGCAGGTAGACCGGCAGCAGATCGGCGGGCAGGCCTAGGGCAGCGGAACCCTGGCCTCGCGGTGCCGGGGTCGCCTGGGCCACCAGGCTGGAGAGCAGGGTGGTCTTGCCGGCGCCTGGCTTCCCCACCACGCTGAGGCCCCAGAACAGGCTGTGTCCCCGGCGGCGCTCCAGCTCGGCGCACGCCTGCTCGACGCTCACGCGCCCGGCGTCCAGACGCCCGGCGGCGCCGGGCGAGGGCCTCTCGTCGGCGTCGAAGGCCGTGTGGTCCGAGAGCGCCAGCGGCACGTAGATCTGCTCGATGGGCAGCCGATACTTCTCTCCCATGCCCCCCACCACCGGAACGTCGCGGTGGCGCTCCCACTGGACCTGCAGCCAGCGCTCCACCAGCAGCGGCGCGGGCAGGGCGTGCAGGCGCTGCAGCTCGGCGGCGACGCCGTCGAAGGTCGCCGGGTTGAGCTTCATCAGCTCGACAACCGCCGCGGCGATGGCGGCCGGGGAAGCGGTGCCGGTCGGCACATAGGAGCGTTCGGGCAGGCGGTCGACCACCTCGCGGAGCTGGTCCCCACGCAGCGCCTTGAGCGCCTCCTGCCAGGCGGCCCAGTCCGTGCCAGGTCTCACAGCAGCCCCGGCGCCCGCTTACGCGCGGCGCGGCACAGACGGTCCAGTGTGTCCCCGCCCTGCAAGCTGGCCCACTGCACGAGGTCGCCCGCGCGCTGTGCCGGCGAGGCCATGGCCGGCGCGATGTAGCTGGCGGCGCCCGGCAGCTCAAAGGCCAGGATCTCTTCGAACATCCCGCCCACGCGCTGGATCTCGCAGAGGGCGTCGTAGAGCTGCTTGCGGTCGCAGGCGGGGGGAGGAGGCGCAGGAGCTGCGGGAGGGGCGCCGCCGGCCGTCAGCTTCGCGGCGAGCGCGACGAGGCGGGCCACGACCTCATCCATGCCCAGCGCCGCCAGGTCCAGCCCCTGCTTGAGCCTCAGGCCATACGGCATCGGGTCTGGCGGCCCGTCCACGTAGATGGGGACGATCCGGTGCTCTGAGCCGGGCTTCCGCCCCTGGGCGATGGCCGTGTGGACCTCGTCCCGCAGGTAGTAGGCGGCGTCATAGCGCGCCGAAACAAGCACGAGCGTGGACGCGCAGGCCCGCTGGGCGCGGGGGATCACCAGGTCCCACTCGTCGCCGGGCAGCACGTCCACCTCGTCCAGGAAGCAGGACACCCCCGCGCGGGTCAGCGCGGCGTGGAGCTGCCGGACCAGGGGCTTGTCGGCCGAGGCGTGGGCGAGGAAGTAGACATGAGGCATCGGCGCTCCAAGCGGGTCGCTGGAGTGTAACGTGGAGGGGCGGAGGGCTCTACGCGCGACCGCGCCCACCTACGACGAGGCTGTCCCCTGCGATCAGACCGACATCAGACAGCGTCTTGTGGTGACAGCCGATGATCGGGTACG
>CAZKWG010000841.1:0-3368 GCA_964556105.1 uncultured Enterobacterales bacterium
GCCTCGGGGAAACCATGGGGCGTGGCCAGGACAGACAGATCGGTCTCGCAGCTCCCCGTGCGCAGCATGTGGGCGCCGGTGAGCGCGCAGCGCAGGACATAGAGCAGGTGCTTCACCGTCGCGCCGGGCTGGTCCAGGCGCCGGGCGAGCTGGCTGGCGAACCCAAAGTAGTGCCCGTGCACCTTTCGACACAACGCGGCGGCGACCAGCGGCTTCAGCTCCTCCAGGAGCGGGTCGGCCTGCAGGTAGAAGCCGCTCAGGACGCGCTCGATGTAGTTGCCGTTGCCCTTGAGCGCGCCGTGGAGCACGTCGCGCAGCTCGTTGCTGCTGTAGTCCACCTCGACGCCCTCCCGGATCTCCAGCCGGTCCGAGGTCGATCCGGCCCGCCCGAAGCCGAGCAGCGCGCGGGTGGGGGCGATGTGGATGGCCTTGAGGTCCAGGTCGCTGTCCGGCGAGGGGAAGCCGTAGGCGTGGGCGCCCGAGAGCGCGACGACGAGGTGGCGGCGCCGCGCCGAGACCTCGGCCAGGAAGGTGTGGGCCACCACCTCCTGGTGGGGCGTGAGCAGCAGGTCTCTCATGAATCCTCCTCTTCCATGCTCGGGACTGGCGGGCTCGGCGCGTCCTGACCCCAGGGGCCGGCGGCGCGCGCCAGCCAGCGGCGGGCCAGCTCCTCGCGGATCCGGCGCAGCAGCGCGTCGGCCCGCGCCAGATCCGGGTGCTCGGGCAGCGGGGTGTTCGCGCGCGCCGCCTCCAGGTCCACCGTCAGCCCCTCGGCCTCGGCGAGCACCTCGGACAGCGGCACGGCGCCGCCCTTGACCTCGAGCAGGCGGTCGCGTTCGGAGCCCTCCATGCGCAGGATGGGCTCGCCGGTGCGCAGCCAGCGGATCGCCGTGTACAGGAGGCGGAGCAGGTTGTAGGCGTTCTTCGGCCGCAGCTCCTTCGGCAGCTCGAAGCGGACGGGGCTCTCGCGGGCGAAGCGCGCCAGGCTCTCGTAGTCGCGCCGCTCCAGCAGGCCCTGGTCGTAGAGCGACCGATAGAGCGCCTTGATGTACTCTTTCGCCAGCAGGACGGCGTCGGCCGGGCGGGGCGCGCGCGGGGCGGCGAGGGGCGCCAGCCGCAGGGCGACCTCGTCCAGGGAGGGCACGGGGTCCACCTCGAGCCAGCTCAGCACCACCTCGCGGTGCTCGGCCATGGCGCGCGCCTGCTCGAGCCGCTTGAGCTGGCTGAGCGCGTAGCGGCCGAAGCTGCTGTAGACCTCGCGCGAGACGAAGGCGTCGCGCGCCGCGAGCAGCCACTCCCCGATGGGATCGAGGGCGCGCACCTCGTCCACGAACAGCGCCTCGAGCGTGTTGGGATCGGCCCGCAGCGCCTGGCGGACGCCCTTGCCCACCTCCCAGTAGCTCTCGCTGCCGTCCGCGCGGATCAGGTCCTCCGGTGGATCCACCAGCCCCGCCGTCCAGGGGAAGGGGAGGGCGAAGACGCCGCGAAGATCCTCGTCCGAGCCCGCGTGCGCGAGCCCCCAGGCCCGGCTGCCCACCGTGGCGACCAGCACCACGCAGGGGTGGAGCGCCTCCCAGCTCGCCGCCCGCCGCCGCGCGTAGCGCACCTGCCCTTGCTTGCGCGGCAGCACCTCCCCCCGCGCGTAGCGCAGCGTGCCGACGCCGACGACCGCCACGTCCACGACGTCGCCCAGCGTCCCGACCACTCGCCCCACCGCGCCCTGCGGCACCCGCCGACCGTTGTGCTCGCGATCGACGCGCGTGGACACCTCGGTGCCGTTGGGGAGCGGCACGACGCGCGGGTCGAGCTCGGGGAGGATCTTCGCCACGGGACAGCCTGCCTGGTCGTGCTACACTGATCCTGTGTAACACGGGAGCGCGCGTGGCGAACCTGACCATCACCCTGGACCCAGACCTCCTCCGTCGCGCGCGGATCCGCGCCCTGGAGCGGGGTACGTCGGTGAACGCCGTGATCCGCGAACATCTGGAGGTCTGGGCGGGGGAGGCGCCCTACGCCGAGACCATCGACGCGCTGCTCACCGCCTCGCGCACCAGCGCGAGCGGCAGCGGACCCGAGGGGCGGACATGGCAGCGCGACGACCTCTATGAGTAGCGCCGTCCGCTCCTTCGTGGACACCAACGTGCTGGTCTATGCCTTCGACGACGCGGACCCCCAGAAGAAGGCGACCGCGCAGCGGATCCTGGAGACCGGCCGGCACGGCACCCTGGTGCTGAGCCCTCAGGTGCTCCAGGAATTCTACGTGACCGTGACCCGCAAGCTCGCGCGCCCGATGCGCGAGGAGGACGCCGCAGACGTGGTCCGGCAGCTCGCGCGCCTGCCGATGGTGGTGGTGGACGGAGACTTCGTCGTGCGCGCGCTGGAGATCCAGCGGCGCTGGCGTCTCTCGGTCTGGGACACGCTCATCCTCCAGGCGGCGACGGTCGGGGCGTGCTCCCAGGTCCTCTCCGAAGATCTGCAGCACGGGATGAGGATCGGCGACGTCGTCGTGGTGAACCCCTTCCTGGAGACGCCGGAGCAGACGCGCTGATCGCGCGGACACAGCCTCAGCCCAGCTCCGAGTCCTGGTCCTCGACGTCCTCGCCATAGGTGTCCGGCAGGGCGTCGCCGCGGCTCAGGCGCCGCAGCGCGTCGTCGAGGGCGTCCGTGAGCGCCTGATTCCCGTCCTGGTGGACGTCCGCCAGCTTCGACCGGTAGTGGGGCACGTTGTCCAGGAAGTGAGCGATGATGTCCGGCTCCAGCGTGTCCCAGCTCTCGCCGTACTCCAGCTTGTACAGGTAGTGACCGTTCAGCACCTGCTCGAACTGTTTGCCGACGGGCACGCTCAGCACGGGCTTGTGCAGGTAGACGGCCTCGGACATCAGCGTGAAGCCGCCGTTGGCGATCACGGCGTTACAGCTCGCCAGATCCGCGATGAAGCCCGCCTCGCTGAACGTGTGCAGGCTGACGTTGCCCAGGTCCTCGCTGCGGTTCATGCCGTAGACCTTGAAGCGGTGCTGCTTCATCGCCTGCAAGGCCGGGATCAGCGTGCTCATGCTCGGGCTGGTCTGGTAGACCAGGATGTGATCGCCGTCTTCCGGCTTCGCCGCCAGGATCTGCGGGCGCAGGATGCTGGGGACCAGCGTGGTCCGCCGCTTGCGCACCGGCGGGTAGAAGAAGGTGGTGATGAAGTAGTGGGCGCAGCCCGGCAGCTTGGCCTTGACCAGCGCCTTCGTCATGCGGAAGTCGTTCATGTGCGCGGGCGGCAGGTCGGCATGCCGGCAGCGGTTGATGATCTGCATGTTGTCGATGCTGAGGATGGGCAGGCCGTGGTTCTGGGCGTAGAGCCAGGCGAAGGAGTCGAAGTCGCT
>CAZKWG010000842.1:0-3361 GCA_964556105.1 uncultured Enterobacterales bacterium
GATGCGAACGCGGTTGTGCATCTGGAAAAGGTCGAGACGATTGCCGATGGCTTGGGCGCGCCGTTCGCGGGCGTGCTTAATCTGGAGCATGTGCAGCAGTATGCCGACGATGTGGTGCTGGTGACAGATGAGGAAATCGCGGCGGCGATGCGTTTGCAGATGGAGCGCTGTAAGATTATGGCTGAACCTGCGGGGGCGGCGGCATTCGCGGCGCTGCTGCATCAGAAGTTCGCGGTGACACAGGGCGCGACGGTGGTGTGCATCGTCAGCGGCGGCAACGTGGACTTGAGCCGACTAAAAACTATCCTTTAAATAAACCCAAATAGGCTTCATATTGCACCAAAATCCCCAATTACACGTATTAGGGATTAATGTAGATTGGTAGGGCTTCGTATCCACTAAGGCTTTTCCAAATTTCTACACAAATCACTGATAAAGCGTGTTTGAAAGGGTCTTGTTATGAAAATCGACAAAAAATCATTGACCAAGCCTGTGAGCGTCGAAGGGCTGCGCGGACAAAAGCAGTTTGAAAAAATCCTCAAGAAGCTGAAGCGCGGCGACGGGGTCGTAGAAGAGGCAGGCCTGGTAGCCGTCGGGGACGCTGCTCGGCAGGGTGGGGAGCGGGCTCGCCTCGGCGGCGGGTGGCGGGACGGCGGCGCTGGCGCCGACGCTCAGCGGCCAGGAGAGGGCGCCCCAGTCCGGGCGATCGCTGGGCTCGGCGGGCCCCAGCTCCAGGGACCTGGGGTCCTCCGCTCCCTCGACCGGGCGCGTCATCGCCAGCACGCCGGTGGCCATGAATGGACGGACCTCTGGCCGCGTCCAATCGGGCAGGGAGCCCCGCAGCGCGCCGCTCCAGCCGCCGTCGCGGGACAGCCAGCGCTCGTCCTGCGCGGGGGCGGCGCTCTCGTCGAGCAGGAGGCGGTACCAGCCGTGGCGGTCCTTCGCGCGGACGCGCTCGCGGTCGGCCTCTGCCCCCGCCAGATCGCCCTTCGCCGCGCGCGCCTTCGCCCGCCAGTAGGTCGCCGCGATCTGCCAGTCGCCCTCGCGGTCGGCCAGCGCGGAGAGCTTCTGCTCGGCGCCGGCGTGGTCGCCCGCCCGGTAGGTGGAGAACGCCGCGTAGAAGCGTGCGTCCTGGCCGCCGCGGCTTCGAGCGAGCTGCTCCCAGCCCAGGGCGGCCTCCGTGTAGTTGCCGGCGAGCGTCTCGGCCCAGACCGTCTCCTCGGTCGGGCGCTTCCAGCGATGGTGGCTGGCGTGCGCCTGCTGCGCCTTGCGAGCCCAGTCCACGGCCTTCTTCCACTCGCCCTCGCGGGTCCAGGCGACGAAGATGCGCCAGGCCAGGTCGGGGTTCGGCTTCTCGGCGTAGGCCCGCTCCAGCGCCCCGGCGTAGACGTCGAACTGGCGGGTGCCCCAGGCGATGCGCTCCTCGTTCTGCTCGACCCAGCGGGCGACCTCAGGGTCTTCGGCGGCCAGCGCGTCCAGCTCCTGGAAGAGCTTCCAGGCCTCGGCGAAGCGCCCGCAGCGGCGCTCGGAGTCGCACAGCCGCATCTTCGACCGGGCGTCGGTGGGCAGGGCGACCTTGTGCCCGCGCTGCCCCAGCTCGTCCAGCGCCTTCTGCGCCGACAGGGCGGTGGAGTGCCAGGAGTGGCTGAGCACGAGGTTCTGGAGCAGCGGGATGGCCTGGTCGGGGGACACGACCGCCGTGGCCAGGGCGATGCCGAGCTGGATCTCCTCCTTGCGCGGCGTGTCCGGGTGGCGCTCCAGGTACTCCTTGTAGGCGGAGAGGCTCGCCCCGCGCTGCCCGGCGAGGGCGTAGGCGTCGCCGATGAGCAGCAGGCAGTTCTCCGCCTCCGGGCCGTCGGGCCAGCGCGTGCGGTACTCGCGGCAGATCGAGGCGGCGCTGCTGTGGCGCCCGCGCTTGTGGTCGGTGACGGCCTCGTACCAGGCCCCATAGGAGGCCAGCGGCCCGCCCGAGGCGCGCACCCGGTAGAAGGCGCCGCTGGCGAGGTTCCAGTTCTCCAGCTCGAGGTGCGCCAGCCCGAAGAGGAGCAGGCCCGCCGTGCGCTCGCGCCCGCTGGCCTTCTTGCCCTCCAGCCAGGGGCCCAGCGCGCTGATCACGCCGGCCCAGTCGCCCTCGCCGGCGCGCTGCCGACCCAGGGTGAGCGCGTTCGGCGCCTCCGGGGCCACGCGCCCGGGCGCCACGTCCGGCGCCGAGGGGAGCACCGTCCCCACCACGGGCGCGGGCTCGCCGCGGGTCTGCTCGCCCGGCGCGCGCGTCGCGAGGAGCAAGCCCGCGACGACCGGGATGGCCAGCTCAGGCCTGAATCGCATCCGCGCCCACCGGGCCCGTGTTGCTGTTGTCCGAGAACCAGATCGTGTACTTCACGGCGCCGCCGGAGCCCGTGACCTCCTGGATCCAGCCGTTCCGACCGTCCTTCATGCGCACCGGGTCGCCCACCTTGCCGACCGCCCCGGCGACGAGCTCGGGCAGGACCACCGTCTCGCCGTGCTCGATCCACTCGGCGTAGCCGCCACGAAGGCGACGGGCCATCTTCCAGCCCTGCCCGCGCAGCCAGGCCGCCAGGTCTTCGCTGCCCAGCGCGCCCGTCTGGTCGTAGACCGTCACGCGGGTCTCCTTGTCGGGGAGCCGGTTCAGGTTCTTTTTGATCAGGTCACCCGGCATGAGGATGGCGCCCGGGAGCATGCCGCTCGTGACCTCGTTGGCCGGGCGGATGTCCAGGAAGAACAGCGAGACGCCTCCGACCAGCGTGGCCGAGGTCCAGGTGCGCCCGATGTCCTCTTTGTGGTTCGGGCCCGGCGTGTCGCCGGAGCCCTCTACGATCTTCGGGATCACCGACTCATCGAACGCGTTGTCCGTCTTTCGCGTGCCGCCGTCCCGCGTCTCCTCGGCGTCCCACTCCATGTTGAAGGCGCGCAGCGCGACCTTCTTGACCGCGTTCTTGAGACGATCCCGGATCATCGAAGCCTCCCCGTGGCGGTAGCGTATCTCGTGGTGGCGCCCGTAACCCGATCAGCGACTCAGCCGCGCACCGATTCCCAGCCAGGCGGTCTGAACGTCGGTCGGCTCGAAGGCGGCCTCGCCCTCGTCGCGGGGGCGGGTCAGGCCGATCCCGTACAGGTAGGCGCCCTGCAGCTCGAGCACGTCGCCGAGCGGGACATGGACGCGCGGGCCCAGCCCGAGGCGCCAGGGCAGCAGGAGCCCCGCGGTGAGCTGCGCGTAGGGGTGACCGACGGCGAGGTGAGGGAAGGCGCGCAGCCGCAGCGCGTCCTCGGCCACCGGCACCGTGTGGTGCTCGCCCAGCGGCAGCCCCAGGTCCAGGCCCGCGCCCGCCGCCAGCCAGGC
>CAZKWG010000843.1:0-3358 GCA_964556105.1 uncultured Enterobacterales bacterium
TGCCGTAGCGGTCCAGGTCCTTGTCGGCGTACCAGGTCTTGGCGTCGCTGGCGTCGGGCTCATCCACCTTCGCGTCACAGTCGTTGTCCACGCCGTCGCAGACCTCTTCGCCGTCGGGCTTCGCCGCGCCGTTTCCGTCGTTGCAGTCCGTCGCGTCGGGGACGTAGCCCTGAGGCTGGCTACAAGCGCGGGTGGAGGAGACCTTGCTGCCGAAGCGGTCGCCGTCCTTGTCGGCGTACCAGGTGCGCGCGTCGCTGGCGTCCGGCTCGTCCACGCGGGCGTCGCAGTCGTTGTCGATCTCGTCGCAGGTCTCTGCAGCCTTCGGGTTGACGGCGCTCTTCTGGTCGTCGCAGTCGCTCGCGTTGGCGACGCGCCCGGTGGGCTGAGCGCAGGCCTTCTCAGCGGAGCCCGCGTCTCCGTAGCCGTCCCCGTCGCTGTCCGCGTACCAGGTCCTGGCGTTCGTGGCGTCGGGCTCGTCGGTGGAGCCGTCGCAGTCATTGTCCACGCCGTCGCACAGCTCGATCCCGCCCGGCTTCGCGCTGCTGCGGGCGTCGTTGCAGTCCTTGTCGTCGGCGACGTAGCCGGCGGGCTGCTTGCAGGCGCGCGTGCTGGCCAGGGCGTTGCCGAAGCGGTCCTGGTCCTTGTCGGCGTACCAGGTCTTCGCGCCGCCCGTAGCGGCGTCACCGTCATTGCAGTCCTCGGCCTTCGGGACGCCATCGCCGTCCTGATCTACGACCTGGGTGCTGTCCGTGGGGACAGCCTGAGCCAGCGCGGCCAGGGCGATGAAGGCGGAGAGGGCTGCGGCGATCAAGGAGGGGCCACGACGCGCCATGGGGAACGGACTCCTGCGGACGCCTATGCTAACGGAGCGGGAGCGTCTACGCTGGCCCTCGCGTGCGTTCTCATGGGCTCAGCTCACGGTTGTTCCGTTTCCGGCGCCCCCCACACGCTGCCGTCGGGGCTCCGCACGCCGATCAGATCGGCCCGAAACGCGCCCACGTTGGCGTCGAGTTCGGCGCGCACGGGCAGTCGGCGCGCGTCGGCGCTCAGCCAGACCACAAACGCGCCCTTCTGCTTCACCTCGCCGTCATGGGGGACGCCGAGCGAGACGCGGCGCGCGCGCAGCTCGCCGAGGGCGGTCTCCATCGTCTCCTCGGGCCCCGCCGTCGCCACGACCGTGAGCGCCTTCTTGCCGTTCCAGACCACGTAGCGCCAGGGCCCCTCGCCCTCGGCCAGGCGCAGGGCGTAGAGGGCGCTCATCGGATCCTCGGCGCCGGGCGCGGCGGCGTAGCGGTCGGTGCTCTCCTGCCAGGCGCCGTCGCGGAGCTGGCGACGCCAGACCTCGATGCCGCTCGCCTCGAGGCGCATGTCCTGATCCTGGTGGAAGCTGCCCTCCCGAAACCAGGTCTGGTAGCGGAGCGAGCCCTCCCCCGGCCTCCAGGTGCTGCGCACGAGGTCATCGACCACATAGATGGACTCGTACCAGGCGGCGTTTCGAGCGCCGGCCTCCAGGATCACCGCCCCGCCCTCGGGCCGCGCCTCCGCCCAGGCCGCGCCGACCGCGATCCCCGCGTAGCGCACCTCCCAGCGCAGGCGCTCGCCGACGAAGGACGCCACCTCGCCCGCTGGCGCCTCTGCCGCCCCGCTCGGGAGCGATCCGAGCCGAAGCAGGGCGACGAGCAGCGCCGCGGCGAGAGCGAGCCTCATGATCCCAGGCTACCCGCGGCGGGAGGGATCTTCCACCGATCGTGCAGCCAGAGCCAGGAGTAAGGGCGGAGGCGGATCTTCTCCGCATAGAACGCCTGGCTCCGCGCCGTCAGCGTCTGGATGGCCTCGTCGCGGTCGGCCGGGATCTCCCAGGGGAGGCGCTCGATCTGCAGCCAGTGCTGGCCGTCCGGCTCCCGCCCCTGCCAGGCGCCAAAGAGGGGGGCGCGGGTGCGCCAGGCCATCGCCCCGAAGGCGGGAGAGGTCAGGGCCGGGCGGCCGAAGAAGGGCACCGCCAGCCCAGCGTTGTGGCGTTGATCCTGGACGAAGACCACGACCCGGCCGCGGTCGAGGGCGCGATAGGCCGCCTCCATCGAGCCGCGCGGCGGCAGCAGCTCGAGGTCCACCCCCTGGCGAGCCCGCTCCAGCAGGCGCGCGGCGAGCCGGTTGGTCGGCGTGCGCACGAAGACGGTGATCGGCACGGCCGCCGCCACGCTCACCAGGCAGAGGTCCCAGGCGCCGCCGTGCCCGGCCAGGACCAGGCCTCCGCCGCGCAGCATCTCCCAGTCGCGCAGCTCCGCCCGTCGGCCGCGCGCCAGCTCCAGGTAGCCCAGGACCAGCTCCCCCACCGTGCGGCGCAGCTCGGCTGGGCTGCGCTCCGGGAAGCAGGCGCGGTAGTTCGCCACGGCCAGCCGCTTGCGCACCGGCAGCAGCGTCCACCACAGCCAGCCGAGCAGGCCCGTCACGTCGCCAGCTTCCGGATCGTCGCCAGCAGACGGTCCTCGCCGCTCAGCCGCGGCGCGAGCAGCAGGGCCCAGACGTCGGCGTCCGGCGGCAGGCGGGCGGCGTCCTTCTCCGTGATCACGGCGCCCGGGGGCAGCGAATCAAATGACCCATGGTCAGCTATTGTGCGGACGGAGGCGATCTCCACCCCCAGCTGTAGCAGCGCGCAGACGAAGCCCTCCGGTCGGGCCACCGCGGCGAAGACCTGAGCCGCCCCCTGGCGCGCGCGCAGCGGCAGACGCTCCCCCCGGTGGAGCCAGCCCGCGGGCTCCCAGCGCGCCCGCACGCGGGGGAGCTTGCCGAGGGCGGGGACGGCGCGGGTGAGCGCGTCGGGGAGCGGGTCGGCGCCCGGCGCGAGGCCCGGCAGGGTGTGCGAGACCCAGAGCCAGTCGGCGCGGTCCAGCGCGGACCAGGGCTCGCGCCGCCAGCCCACGGGGATGAGCCCCCGCCCGTCGGGCCAGCGCCCGTCGATGCAGACCACGTCCAGATCGCGGTGCAGCCGCCGGTGCTGGAAGCCGTCGTCCAGCACGATCACCCGCGCGCCGCGCCGCGCCGCCTCCCGCGCCCCTGCTACCCGATCCGGCGCCGAGATCACTGGGATCCCCCGCCGCCGCAGCATCTCCAGCTCGTCCCCGAGCAGGTCCGCCGAGCCCGCCTCCCCGGGCAGGCCCACCCGCACCTCGCGCCCGCCGCGCCGCCCGTAGCCGCGGCTCACCACCCAGGCGCCCTCCAGCTTCGCCGCCAGCCAGCCCGCCGTCGGCGTCTTGGTCGCCCCGCCCGCCACCAGCGCCCCCACGGAGATCACGGGAGCCTCGGCCTTCTCCACCGGCCCCGTGACGTCGGGCGAGGAGCGGACGAGGATCTCCCAGCC
>CAZKWG010000844.1:0-3357 GCA_964556105.1 uncultured Enterobacterales bacterium
TCGTCGACCCGGACGGCGCGGCGCGCCTCCGCCGCCAGCACGGACGCGCGACGCGGCTGGTCAAGGCTGGCCGCCCAGGCCTCCAGCAGGACCTCGGCCACGCCGATGTACCCAGAGATGGCGTTGACAGCCGTGGGCCGCGCGTTTCCCGCCAGCATGCGCACCTCGCGCGCGCAGGCCAGCGCCTCCTCGCGCCGCCCGGCGCGCCAGAGCGTGACGGCAAGCTCGCCGCGCGCGCCGAGCTCGGCGTTTCGGCTGGTCTCTTCGTTCCTGCCGGCCTCCGCCTCCTGGAGCGCGAGGGCTCGCTCCACGAGCGGCAGCGCCTCCTCGGCTCTCCCCTGTCGACAGAGCACCAGGGCGCGTCCCCGCTGGGCCGCGGCCAGGAAGCCGGCGTCGCTGCAGCGCTCCGCGGCGCGATCCAGCTCGTCCATCGCGGAGAGCGCCTGAGCGTCCTCGCCGCGGTGGTAATGGACGAAGCCCACGGCGATCATGTCCAGCGCGAGGTGCCGCTGGTCGCCGAGCTGCCGATGCAGGGCGATCGCGCGATCGAGGGCCTGTGTGGCGGACTCCCAGCGGGCGACCGCCATCCAGATCTGGCCCTCCACGAAGCTGACCCAGGCCTGCGCGGCAGGACCGACGCGGTCGGCGACCTCGCGGGCGCGACGGATGGCGGCGTGCGCGGGCCGGGCGAGCGGGATCGCGGCGTAGAGCAGCCCGAGGTTGGCCTCGACACGGGCGATCTCCGGCGCCTGGCCGAGCCGGCCGGCGAGATTCACCGCCTGAAAGACGAAGTAGAAGGTCAGGAGGCGCTGTTGCTCGAAGTAGGCGATCTCGGTGAGCGTCTCGGCCGCGCGCACCGCTTCCAGCCGGCGGTCGGCGACCGGGCCGCTGAGCGCGGGCAGCGGGGCGAGGCGGCCCACGAGGTGGCGGAGGACGCCCAGGATCAGCGCGAGCCAGAGCGCGAGGCCCGGCGCGGGGACCGGCCAGCCCAGCGAGGCCAGCGCCAGCACCAGCTCGTCGCGCCCACGTTGTGCGCTGCCAGACTGCACGAGACAGAGGCCGAGGCTGCGTCTCCAGCGCGCGGGGTCAAGACCGTCCCGCGCGGCGCCCCCCTCCTCCGACAGGCGCAGCAGGTCGGCGAAGAAGCCGACGGCCTCCCGCCAGGCGCCGCCGCTCATCGCGACATTGCCCGCCCGCTCCAGCCAGCACGCCGCCTTCGCCGCGTCGCCCGCCTCCTTCCAGTGGTGGGCCAGCAGCGCGGTGTAGGCGGCGCGCTCGGCGGGGTGGACGTCCTCGTAGCGCTCGGCCAGGGCGCGGTGGAGCGGGGCTCGCTGTGCCTGGAGCATCAGGTTGCAGGCCACCTGCTGGGTGATCGCGTCCTTGAACATCCAGGTGGGCTCGGACGCGCCGTGGACGGGGGCGACCATGGCGGCGCGCCCGAGCACGTCGAGGTGACGGCGCAGCGCGGGCTTGTCGGCCTCTGTCGGGTAGATCGCGTGCAGCAAACGCAGCGGGAAGCTGCGGCCGATCACGCTCGCCACCTTGAGCGCGAGCTGCGCGTCCTGCGGGAGCTGGTCGATGCGGCTGCGGATCAGCCCCTGTACGGTCTCGGGCAGCTCGATGGCGCCGAGGTCGCGCCCGGCGGCCTCCAGGCGGCAGGTCCCCTCGTCCACGACGATGACGCCCGCGTCGCGCAGCGCGTAGGCCAGCTCCAGGCTGAGCTGCGGGTGGCCACCGGCGCGCTGGACCACAAGCTCCAGCACGGGTCTCGGGATACGATCCACGTCCAGTTGTTGACAGAGCAGCGCGGCGACCTCATCGGGCTCCAGCACGCCGAGGCGGAGCATCTGGAAGCCGGGGCTGCGCTTGAGCTCGAACCAGGCCCGGGGCGCCTCGGTGACCGGGCGCAGGGTCAGCACGAGGAGGATCGGCCTCAGCCTCCGCCAGGCGGCGACCGCCAGAGCCCAGGAGGCGGAGTCCATGGCATGCACGTCCTCCAGCACGATGAGCAGCGGCTTTCCGCCGCTCATCTTGTGGATGAGGCGCAGGATGAGATCGCGGGTGGCGGCGGCGCGGGCCTCACCGACGAGCTGACGGGTGATCTCGTTCTCGGCGAGCCCCATCGGCACGAGCGTGTCGAGCAGGGGCGCGAGGTCCAGCAGGGCGCTGTCGCGGGTCAGGTGCTGGAGCAGGCCAGCCTGCAGCACCATCGAGTCGCCGGTGGTGCCGCCGCTGGGGAGCTGGAACGCCAGGGCGCGACGCCACGGGTAGTAGGGGGTGGTGGCCTCGACGGCGTCGGATGCGCCGCGCAGGACGACCAGGCCTGCCTCTCGTGCGCGGGCCACCATCTCATCGACGAGGTGGGACTTGCCGAACCCGTGATCGGCCTCGATGGCGACCACGCCGGCCTGCCCGCTCTCGGCGAGGTTGATGACGGCGCGGCGCAGCAGCTCGCGCTCTCTCCACCGGCCGACCAGCGCGTGCCCGGCCTCCTCGGGGCGGAGGGCGAGGCGGCGGCGCGCGGTGGGGGCGTAGACCTGGATGGGGCGGTCCTGGCCCTTGACCGTCACGCTGCGCGGAGCGGCGAACTTGACCCGGTCGCGGGCGCCCTCAAAGGTGGTCTCGTCGCAGAGCACGCCGGCCACCGCGGCCTGCATCAGGCGCGCGGCGCGGACCACGGCGGCGCCGACCAGCGTGTACTCGCGCCGTCGCTCGTGGCCGACCGACCCGCAGAAGACGTCGCCGGTGGACACGCCGAGCGCAGCGGACACGCCGAGCTCTCCCAGCGCGGCGCGTACGCCGAGGGCGGCCATGGCGGCGCGGGCGGGATCATCCTCGTGGGCGCGCGGCGGCAGCCCGAAGGCGGCGACCAGCGCGGGGCCCTTCTCGTCCACGCTCACATGATGGATCACGCCCTCGTAACGCCCGATCTCCTCCTGAATGGCGACCACGGCGCGGTGGATCATCCACAGGTCGTCCACGGTCAGACGCTGCAGGTGGACGAAGACCACGCTGATCCGCCGCAGCTCGGCCTCGAAGCCCGAGAGGCCGCCGTCCATGCGCGCGTTGACCACCGCGGGGACGAAGGGACGGAGCGCCCGCGCCATGGCCGGCGTGACCTGCGGCGGAGCGGGCACGCGCAGCGTGAGCGGCTGGTTGATGCTCTCCAGCAGGGCGGGGCCGCCAGGCTGCGGGAGGATGCGCGCCTTGTCGCGGAGCATCGCCGCCGCCTCTTTGGAGAGCGCGACCCCGCCGCGAGGGGCGCCCTGCTCCGCGAGCGCCGCCGAGATCACCGCCTCGCCCGCGACGAAGAGGTCGGCGCGGTCGTAGAGCCCACCCACCGGGCAGGCCACCACC
>CAZKWG010000845.1:0-3355 GCA_964556105.1 uncultured Enterobacterales bacterium
GAAGGTGGCGAAGCTGGTCGAGGGCGGCAAGAACGGCGTCACCTTGAACGCGCCCAAGGGCAGCGCCATCAAGGACGGGCTCCTCTACGTGGCGGACATCGACGTCGTGCGCGTCTTCGACCGCAAGACCGGCGCGCCCAAGGGCGAGATCGCCGTGCCGGGGGCCACCTTCCTCAACGACGTCGCGGTGGGCCCGGACGGCGACCTCTACGTCTCGGACTCGGGGCTGAAGCCCACCTTCGAGTCCAACGGCGGCGACGCGGTCTATCGGATCAAGACCGGCGCGACGCCCTCCGTCACGGCGGTGGTGAAGTCCACCGAGCTGCACGGCCCGAACGGCCTGCTGGTGACGAAGGACGCGATCCACGTCGTCGTCTTCGGCGCCAACGAGCTGCAGACCTATGATCGGAGCGGGCAGAAGAAGGGCGCGTTCATCGCGCTGCCGAACGGTGGGCTGGACGGGATCGTCGCCGTGGGTGAGGACGTCCTGGTCTCGAGCTGGGGCGGCAAGGCCCTCTACCGCGGCAAGCCCGGCGGGAGCTTCACGGCGGTGGTGACCAATCTCGAGGCCCCCGCGGACATCGGCTACGACAGCAAGCGGGGCCGCGTGCTGGTGCCGCGCTTCACGGGCGACGCGGTGGACGTCTTCGAGATCAAGTAGGAGTGGAGCGCGGAGCGGGCGCCCGCTCACCCGATTCCGGTGTCGGCTGGCTTCCCTTCTTCCGCCGGGAGAGGTAGACTGCCCCGAACCTGATCGCGCGGGAGCTCCCCCTTGTCCGCTGACGCCCTCGCCGAAGAGATTCGTGCTCGCTTTCTGAACCAGTCCTTCGGGATCCTCCAGCTCTGGGGATTCGGGGTCTGGCGCCCGAACGACCAGTCGTATCGCCTGGTCTCCACCCACGCGGACGGTGACCGGCTCGACCTGGTCTTCGTCCACGAGAGCGGCAGCGGCCTGCCTGGCGTGATCTCGCTCTGGGAGCCGGTGGGGCTGGAGTCGGTCCCGGCGGGCCTGGGAGAGGGGCTGGCGATCCGCGGCGCCACGAGGCTGCGCGTGGACGATCACGAGGCCCACCGCGCGGGGGACCAGTTCCGGATCCTCACCCCTCGTGGAGAGGGGCTGCTCCCGCTCCCCAGTCTTCCAGCGTTGATCCTGGCGCATTAGCCGAGTTCAGCGCAGGTCCTCCACCCCCCGCTCAGGAGCTCTCATGCGCCCCGTCCGTTCGCTCTTCGTCGTGCTCTTCGGGATCGCGCTGAACCTCACGGCGATGGCCGGCGAGGCCGCGCTGACCCTGCCCGCCGCGCTGGACGGCAAGGCCGTCGTCCTGGCGCCCACGGACCCCGACTACGCCCGCGCCGACCTCGCCTCGGCGGTGAAGCCCGAGGGCCAGGGCGGGATCAGCCAGGGGCTCGTCGTGCGCTTGACGGCGGACATCCCCGTCTATCGGATGTGGAGCGGGCCCACCAAGAAGGACAGCCGCGGCAACACCAACCGCATGGGCGGCTGGTGGAGCTACGACGCGCCCACCGGCCCGGTCAGCGGCTACCGCACGGCCTATGAGATCTGCAACAGCTGGAACGATCTCACCTGGGTCGCGACCTGCACGCTGAAGAGCGGCGCGGTCGTGGCCATCGGCCCCGGCCAGTCCGTCTCCGCCGCCACCTGCGGCGACGTGACGGGCCAGGAGGCCTACGCGGCCAACAACAAGGACTGGCAGCTCTACCTGTCGAAGGCCTGGACGCGCGTGGGCGCGGGCAAGGAGCTGGAGTGCCCCGCGGAGAGCGCTGACTACGAGGCGAACCCGGACGACATCAGCAAGCCGAAGGCCGCCAACTGAGCGCGCGCGGCCACGCCGGGGCTCAGGCGCCGCGCGCCTGACGGACGATGCAGGGCACGCGCGTGAAGTGCATGATGTACCCGAGCTTCGGGTCGTCCCCCAGCGCCACGCGACGCTCGGCGCTGGTGTAGCCCTGGGTGGTCATCTCGGCGCGAAAGCGCCCGCGCTGCGCCCGGCCGGGATCCGTGAGCAGCACCTCGGCCGTCGAGCGCGCGTGAACCGTCAGGAAGGCGGCGAGCGTGCTCGCGTGGTCGCGCTCGTACAGCACGTCGCTGCCGATGATCAGGTCGAAGTTGCCGAGATCCGGGTTGGGTCCCGCCCATGGCGCGGCGTGGAAGGGGATGGGGACCAGGCCGTTCAGCCGGGCGTTGTGCGCGAGGAAGCCCTCGGCCAGGGGGTGGTGGTCGGAGGCCGTGATGTTGGCGCCCCGCTGCTGCAGCACCAGGCTGGCCAGCCCGAGCCCGCAGCCCAGCTCGAGGATGCGTTTGCCCGTCACGGGGAAGGTCGCCATCTCGACGGCCAGCGCGGTGCCCGCGGGCCAGAGCACGCCGAACAGCGACCACTGCGCCGACGAGATGCCCCTCTGCGCGGCCAGCCCGTCCGGGTCGTCGTACTGTTGGCGGTCGGCCAACGCGCGCACCTGGTAGTCCCGCCCCCCCACGCTGTGGGTGGTCGTGGACACACGTAGCTCTGACATCGGGCGCTCTCTCTCAGAGCCCGCACGTCGAACCCCGCCGTGGGGTAGCGCGCCGGGTGCGCGCTGTCACGCGTGATAGTCTGGGGCCCGACTCCGGGAGCAGACATGAATCCCCCTCGTTACCGGCTTCTCTGGGCGCTCACGTTGAGCTCTCTGGTCCTCAACCTGACCCTGGTGGCGCTGGTGGGGAGCGCCATCACGCAGGGGGCGGAGCTGCGCGAGCACGTCCTCGGGCAGCTGCGCACGCTGCCCCTCGAGCCCGTCCCGCTCTCACTACAAGTAGAGGTGGATCAGCAGCTCCCCATCGCGCTCGACGTCCCCTTCAAGGAGACGCTCACCGTCCCCATCGACATGATGCTGCCCCTGGACGCGACCGTGACCGTGCCGGTGGACATCCCGGTGATCAAGCAGCAGGTGCAGCTCAAGGTGCCGATCCGCGCGACCATCCCAGTCAACACGAGCGTCGTGGTCGAGGTGGACAAGCAGATCCCGGTGCGCGCCACCCTGCCCATCCAGATGCAGGTGCCGGTCTCCCTCTCGCTGGACCTCGCGCCCTTCCGGGACCGCGTCACGGCGGCGGTCGAGCAGATGGACTGGGGGATGTGAGGGATGAAGCGCCTCGGGCTCGCCGGGTGGGGCGCCGCTGCCGACCGGAGTCGGCGACGGCGCCCAGGTCCACGAGGGACCCGCGCGCTCGGCGGGCTCAGCGCCCGTTGCGGCGGCGGAGGCCGATCAGCGCGAGCAGGCCCATCACCCAGCCGCCGAAGCCTTCGGGCTCGGGCGCGGCGCTGCAGGCGCAGCCACCCTGGTAGTAGTCCTTGAC
>CAZKWG010000846.1:0-3355 GCA_964556105.1 uncultured Enterobacterales bacterium
CTCTTCCCGGACAACGAGGGCACGCTCGAGGCGGCGCGGGTGCTGGTGAAAGAGGGCTTTCACGTGCTGCCTTATTGCATCGACGACCCCATCGTCTGTCGCAAGCTGGCGGAGGTGGGCTGCGTGGCGGTGATGCCCCTGGCGGCGCCCATCGGCAGCGGCATGGGCATCCGCAACCCCCACAACCTGGCGATCATCCTGGAGTCCGCCACGGTGCCGGTCATCGTGGACGCGGGCGTGGGCACGGCGTCTGACGCGGCGATCGCGATGGAGCTGGGGGTGGACGGCGTGCTGCTGAACACGGCCATCGCGGGCGCCACGGACCCGGTCAAGATGGCGCACGCCATGCGGCTCGGCGTGGAGGCTGGGCGGCTCGCCTTCGAGGCCGGGCGCATCCCGATGAAGCGTTACGGCAGCGCGTCGAGCCCCCTGCACGGCCTGATGGGGAGCGCTCCGAAGGGGGGCGGGGGCGCCGCGACGTGATCCCTCGCCTGCTGGCCATCACGCCAGGGGTCGAGGGCGATGGCCGCGCGCTGACGGGGCTGCTGGAGGCGATGGCGGGGGCGGGCCTGCGCGCGGTGGTGCTGCGCGAGCCGGCGCTGCCCGAGCGGGCCCTGGTGGCCATGGTGACCGCCCTGGCGTCCTGCTTCGGCCCGGGGCTGATCCTGCACAGCAAGCACCCGGACGGGGCGCGGCTGGCCGAGCAGGGGGGCTTCGGGCTGCACTGCGCCGCGAGCGTGGATCCGGCGTCTCTGCGGTCGCGGATCGGCGGGCTGCTGGGGGCGAGCTGTCACGACGCGGCGGCGCTGGCCCGCGCGCGCGACGCCGGCTGCGACTACGCCCTGATCTCTCCGGTCTTCTCCCCGGGCTCGAAGCCCGGGGACGCGCGGCCGACCCTGGGCCTGGGCGGCCTCGGCGGCCTGGTTCAGGGGCTGGCGCTGCCGGTCCTGGCGCTCGGCGGCGTCACGCCGGAGCGCGCGCGTGGCTGTCGCGCCGCCGGCGCGCACGGAGCGGCCGTGATGGGTGGACTCTTCGCCGAACACATGACGGTGGAGCTGCGTGAGGAGGCCGTGCGCGCCTACCTCGCCGCGCTCGGGTAGACTGAACAGCATGCGTGTGCTGCTCGCCCGCCCCCCGCGCCGCGACCCCCTCGACGCCGGCCTCTGCGTGCCGCCGCTCGGGCTGGCCTACGTCGCGGCGGCGCTGCGCGAGGCGGGGCATGCGGTGGAGATCCTGGACGCGCTGGCGCTGGACATGAGCTGGGCGCGCTTCGAGGCGCACCTGGCGGAGCGCCGGCCGGACGTGCTCGGGCTCTCCGCGATGACGCCGATGGCCGACGTCGCCGCGCGCGCCGCCCGCCTGGGCCGCCCGCACGCGCGCTGGATCGTGCTGGGCGGGCCCCACCCGACCGCCACCCGCCGTGCCGTGCTCGACGAGATCCCCGACCTCGACGCCGCCGTCTCGGGCGAGGGGGAGCGGGTGGCGCCGGCCCTGCTGGCCTGGTGGGCGGCGGGTGGACAGGGGAGTCCACCTCCAGGCGTGATCACGCGCGGACACCGCTACCAGGAGCACGAGCCGGAGCGAGACCCGAGCCGCCTCCCCTGGCCGGCGCGCGACCTGCTGCCGAACCACGCCTACCGCTACCTCTTCGCCACGCGGCCCGGCTTCGCCACGATGATCACCAGCCGGGGCTGCCCCTTCGCCTGCACGTTCTGCGACAAGAGCGTGGGCGGGTCGCGCTGGCGGGCGCGGCCGGCACAGGACGTGGTGGATGAGATGGAGGCGCTGGTCACCCAGTACGGCGTGGGCTTCATCAACTTCTATGACGACAACTTCACGCTGCGGCGCGAGCGCGTCGTCGAGATCTGCGAGGAGATTCTTCGCCGCGGACTCCAGGTGGAGTGGAAGTGTGAGGGGCGCGTCGACGGCGTGGACGAGGCCCTGCTGCGCCTGATGCGCCGCGCGGGCTGCCGCGTGGTCGCCTATGGCGTGGAGAGCGGCAACCCGGAGACGCTGGCGCTGCTGCGCAAGGACATCTCGCTGGACGAGACGCGCGTGGCCTTCGCCGCCACCCGCTCCGCCGGGCTGCGCAGCCTGGCCTACATCATCCTGGGGGCGCCCGGCGAGGACGCGGCCGCCGTTCGCTCCACCCTGCGCTTCTGTCGCGAGATCGACGCGACCTACGTGCAGTTCTCTACGCTGACCGCCATGCCGGGCACGCCCCTCTTCCAGCGGCGCAAGGTGGGCGGCGCGGGCGTCAAGAACCCGGTGGACGGCGATCTCTCGCGGGACACGCTCACGGACCTGCCCCCCGAGGAGCTCGCGCTGCTGCTCCGCCAGGCCTGGATCGGCTTCTACCTGCGGCCCGCTCCCCTGGCGCGGCTGGCGCGGGACGCCGTGGCCAGCGGCTCCATCGAGGAGGCCTGGCGGCTCGGGCGCGCGCTCACCCGCTGGGCGCTGGTGGCCTGACGCTCACCAGGTGAGCTCCAGCAGGCGCTTGCGGATCTCCTCGCCGTGCTGGAAGTCCGGGTCCAGCTCCAGGGCGCGCTGGTAGTGGAAGATGGCGCGCTCGGCGTCGCGCCGGGGCTCGAAGTAGATGTTGCCCAGGCCCCAGTGGGCCAGCACGTTGGTGGGGCAGTAGGCCAGGGTGGTGTTCAGCTCGACCAGGGCGAGGTCCCACTCGCGGCGGCGCAGCGCCAGGAAGCCCAGGTTGTTGTGCGCTTTGCAGTAGGTGGGGCTGCGGCGGAGCAGCGCCCGCCAGGCCTCGGACGCCCCGTCGGCGTCGCCGAGCTCGGCCCGCGCGATGCCCAGATTGTTCCAGGCGTCGAGGTTGTTCGGGTCCAGCTCGGTCGCCTTCTTGTAGGCGCTCATGGCCGGCCCGTACTTGCCGTCGAAGCGCAGCGCGTCCCCGAGCCCGTACCAGGCCTCGGCCGAGCGCGGCGCGCGGGTCGTCGCCTCGCGCCAGAGGGAGGTCTCCGACGACCAGATGGCGTTGCGCGCGTCGGTCAGGCCGGGCAGGAACCCGAGCAGGAAGACGCCGAGCATGGCGCCCGCGCGGTGCAGGGCCGCAGAGGGCCGGACCAGCAGCCTGTCGGCGCGCCGCGGGCCCGACAGCGTCCAGGTGATGGCCAGCGAGAGCCAGAGCCCGAGCGCGTAGGCGCGATGCTCCGCCATGTGCTCCTTGAGCGGCGCGATGGAGCTGGACGGGATGAGGAAGAGCGCGCCCAGGGTCAACGCGAACCCGGCCAGCGGCACGCGCTGTCCCCAGAGGACGGCCACGCCGACGAGGCCGATCCAGCCCACCCCGGCGACGATGGCGCGGGGGGCGTGGGGGTCCACGTCCGGGACCACATGA
>CAZKWG010000847.1:0-3352 GCA_964556105.1 uncultured Enterobacterales bacterium
TCGGGACACTCTTCCTCGTTCGTTCGAGGGTGTCCACGAAATCGGGTCAACTCCACTCTTTCACGTACTGGAGGGGCGTCGTCGACGTCACCGCCTTGAAGTGCTTGTGCAACGAGGCCGGGCTCATGCCCACGCGACTCGCGAGCTCGGGAATCGAGACCGGCCCGCGGAAGTTCTCCCGAAGGTGCCGAATGGCGCGCGCGACCTGGCTGGCGTGGCTGCCATGTCGCAGGAGCTGGCGGAGCATGCCGCCCTGGGGTGCCATGAGCAGGCGGAAGTGCACCTCCTGGCGGATCAGGGGAAGCAGGACCCTGGCCTCGACCGGGTTGGAGGCGAGCGCGAGGTACCGCGAGAGGGCGTCAACCAGACCGGGGTCGGCTCGATGGGCGGCGAGCGCGTGCAGGTCCGTGTCTGCGAAGGGCACAGCGCCCACCTCGTCGTAGAGCCTTCTCAGCAAGGTGGTGTCGAGGGTGACGATCATCGCCAGGTAGGGCCGTCCCCGCTCGGCCTGGGTGATGCGCGCGACGACCGGCAGGTCGTGGCTGACCACCAGGGCCTCGCCGGCGGACAGGGCGATGCTCCGATCTCGCACTGCGGTCTCCTTCCGGCCCTGGAGGATAAGGCAGACCACAGGGTCATAGACTGTGGCCGTCCAAGAGGTAGGCTCGCGGTGACGAAGCAGCGCCATGCCCTCCACGGGCTCCACGAGCGCGGGATCCAACGATGTGCCTTGGAGGAAGGTCATGGCTCGGGCTGCGAGCTCGTCCGTGGTCATCTGCAGGTCCTCCGGATGGGCCAGGGTTCCAGCCTGCACCATTCTACCCGAACCCCCACTCTGGGAGAGGATTGGGCATGTCTTGTGCAGGATGTGGCAGGACGCAGGCGGGAGCGGTCCGTAGACTGGTCGGCATCGAGAACCACCCTGGAGACCCGATGACCAGCAGCTCCCAGTCCGCGCACAAGCGCATCCTCGTCACCGGCGCCAGCGGCGCCGTCGGCCACGCCATCTGTCTGGCGCTCGTGGCGCGCGGGCACCGCGTCGCCGGGACGATGCGCACCCCAGGAGGCAAGAACACCGACGTCGCCCGATCCCTCGAGACCCACGGCGTGACCGTCGTGAAGATGGATGTCACCGACGAGGGCAGCGTGGACGCAGGCGTCGCGGCGGCCCTCGAAGCCCTCGGTGGACTCGACGTCGTGTTCAACAACGCCGGCGTCGGCTCCTACGGCGTGCAGGAGCTGTTCACCGCCGACGAGATGCGCCGCGTGTTCGACGTCAACGTGTTCGGCGTCCAGCGCGTGATGCGAGCTGTGCTCCCCCACCTGCGAGCCCAGGGTGCGGGCACCGTCGTGTACACCTCGAGCCTGATTGGCCGCGTCGCTATCCCGTTCTATGGGACGTACTGCGCGTCCAAGTGGGCGCTCGAGGCCATCGCCCAGTCCTACCGCGCCGAGCTCGCCCGCTTCGGGATCGACTCGTTCATCGTGGAGCCGGGCGCCCTGCCGACGGCCTTCCTCGACGGCATGCTCCAGCCCGCCGCGCGGGACGAAGCCTACACAGCGGAGGCCGATCTCCTTGGGCCCTCGCTCGCAGGCATGGTGCAGATGCTCCAGGCGAACAGCGAGCAGCGACCCGAGCTGGTGGCCACGCTCGTCGCCGACCTCCTCGACGCGCCGATCGGGGCCAGGCCGTTCCGCGTCGTCGCCGACCGGACGGGCATGGGCGAGCCCATCGACCGGTATAATGCGCACCTTGCCCAGGTGACCCACGCCCTCTACTCGGCGTTCGGCAACGGCGAGATGCTTCACCTCAACGCTGAGGGGACCTGACCATGCGCCGCACCCTCTTCGTCACAGGCGCGTCGAGCGGCATCGGTCGCGCCACCGCCCTGTACTTCCAGGCCCGCGGCTGGAACGTCGTCGCGACCATGCGCAACCCGGACGCGGCGGGCGATCTGGCGGCGCTCGACCACGTCCTCATCGCCCGGCTGGACGTGCTCGATGGAAGCAGCATCGAGGCGGCGCGGGACGCAGCCCTGTCGCGCTTCGGTGGCGTCGATGTCCTGCTGAACAACGCGGGGTATGGCGCGTACGGCCCGCTCGAGGCCTTCTCCATGGACCGCATCCGGCGGCAGTTCGACACCAATGTCATCGGTCTGCTCGGGGTGACCAAGGCCTTCCTGCCCCACCTTCGCGCGCGTCGGAGCGGGACTGTGGTCAACATCTCGTCCATCGGCGGCCAGATGACCTTTCCGCTGGGGACGCTCTACCACGGCACCAAGTTCGCCGTGGAGGGCCTGTCCGAGGCGCTGCACTACGAGCTGGAGGCGTTCGGGGTGCGGGTTCGGATCGTGGAGCCCGGCATGATCGCCACCGACTTCGGAGGTCGGTCCTTCGAGTTCTGCAACGACGCGTCGCTGGTGGAGTACCAGGGCACCGTTGGCAAGCTGTTCGCACACTGGAGCCGGGTGGCGTCCAGCCCCTCGCCGCCAGGCCTCGTCGCGGAGGTGATCTGGACCGCCGTCCACGACGAGACGGACCGCCTGCGGTTCCGCGCAGGCGGCGACGCCGAGGCGCTGTTGAGCGCGCGGGCGGAGCAAGGCGATGCCGGCTTCATCGGCGGGCTAAAGCGCGAGATGGGACTGGGCGAGAAGGGCTGAGGTCCGATACCTCGCGGATTACCGTCCAACCCTCGATCGCACGCGCCCCGTCGCGGCCAGAGCAGGTACGAGGACCAGCGGCAGGGACTGGGCGATGAGCTTCGCGCGTGCGTAGACGCAGCGATGGCCGAGATCGCGCGGTCGCCCCTCACGTGGCCGCGTGTCCGCGGCGACGCCAGACGCCGGGTCGGTTGGCGCTTCCCGTACGCGGTCATCTACCTCGTCGTGCGCCGGCACATCGAGGTCCTCGCCGTGTTTCATATTCCATACCCCTCGCGACCCGAAGACCTGGCAGGGGCGGTTGGGCTCGCAGTGCCGGACCCCGACCGTATTCGAACCATGAAAGGTCGGTTCAACCTCGCTCACGTCGGCCGTCTCGGAAGCCACCCTGAACTTTCGAACCCCGAAAAACCAAAAAGGCCCGCCGAATCTCGCGATTCTGACGGACCTTCGTGTCGGTGGTCGGGGCGACTGGATTCGAACCAGCGACCCTCTGGTCCCAAACCAGATGCGCTACCAGACTGCGCCACACCCCGTTAAATCGCCGCCTTCCTGATACACGAAGCCGGTACCTCAGTCGACTGGTCAGTCGACCCGCTTGCGCGCGGCGAGCAGCTGGAACACGCCCTCCGCGGTGAACACCGTGCGCCGGCCGACATAGCCGCGGCCGCGCAGGAACACCAGGCTGCGCC
>CAZKWG010000848.1:0-3352 GCA_964556105.1 uncultured Enterobacterales bacterium
GTTAACGCCCGGCTCAGCTCCGCGGGGCCTCCCTGGCCTTCGGGGCGGACGCGAGCGGATCGGGCGTCCAGAGCGAGAGCGGCTCCTGCCGCCCGGGCACGGGCTTGAGCCCGCAAGAGTTGAGGTTTGTCCTAGTCTTCGGTGAGAGCTTCTTCTTGACCTCGCGGGTCAGCAGGATGTTGACCTTCAGCTCCTTGGTCAAGGTCTCCACGCGCGCGACGGTGTTGACGGTGTCGCCGACCACGGTGAACTGCTTCATGTGGTGGCTGCCGATGGTGCCCTGGACCATGCGGCCGCGGTGCAGGCCGACGCCGATGCGCACAGGCGGACGGCCGGAGGCGGTCCACCAGGTGTTGAAGCGCTCCAGCGCGACGAGCATCTCCCTGGCGGCCGCGAAGGCGCGGTCGGCGTCGTCCTGCCGCTCGCCGGGCGGGAAGACCGCGAAGATCGCGTCGCCGATGTACTTGTCCACGACGCCGCCGTTGCGCATCACCACGTCCGACATGGCCGTGAGGTACTCGTTGAGGAACTGCACGACCTCCACCGCGGGGAGGCGCTCGCAGAGCGCGGTGAAGGATCGGATGTCGGCCAGCAGCAGCGTCTGCTCCACCTGCTGGCCGGAGAGGGTCTTGTTGACCCCGGGATCGACGTCCAGTAGGCCCTGCACGGCGCTGTGCAGGAAGGGGCGGACCCGGTGGGCCTGCTTCTCGAGCTGCTCGGCGTGCTCTCGCGTTCGTTTGACCGCGTGCCAGGCCACGGCGATGGTCGGCAGGCTGAGCAGCGGGCCGAGGCGCGCGCTGGACAGATCGGCGACGAAGCTCGGGATCACGACGGCGACCAGGATCGCGCCGAGGGCCGCCAGGATGCCGCCCAGCCAGGCGCGCGTCAGCTCACGGGCGTTGTCGCTGACCGGGTGGACGAGGCCGTGCGCCACCAGCCCCAGGCTCACGGCGGCGAAGACGGCGAGCTGCGCCGAGTGCAGCTGCCAGAGCAGCAGCACCGTCGGATCGGGGAAGAGGTGACCTCTCAGCAGCGCTTCGGCGCAGGCCCGGCTCAGCTCCGGATCGGCGAGCATGAGCACGGAGTAGGCGGTGGCCAGCCCGCCGAAGGGCAGGGACAGCCAGGCCCAGCGGGGCACCGGGCGCTCCGGCCGGGTGATCGCGAGGGTGAGGATGAAGAGCCCAGGGCCGATAAAGCCTGGAAAGAGGCTCATCAGGCCCATGATCCACGGCCAGATCAGCGCGAAGCCCGCGTGGATGAGGGCCGTCCACAACGAGTACCAGGCCGCGATGAAGAGCAGGCCGGCGAAGAGCAGATCGATGGGCCTTCGTTTGCGCGCCGTCAGGATGGTCAGCGCGCCCGTGAACAGGTGCCCGGCGGCCACCATGACCCCGATCACGAGCCAGATGAGATCGACGCCGCGCAGCGCGGGCTCCATGTCTGCCATGGCTCCTGTTTAGTCTGTTCGCCCCTGTGCGCAAGGGAGCAGAGGGCGCAACAGCGCTATCCACGTTATGTAGGTGCACGGAGGTGTGCCCTGTCGCGAGCCCTGCTGCGAGCCCTGTCGCTCGGCGCCTCGCTCGGAGCCCTGCTCGCGCCCGGCTGCGCCTCTGTCGGGCACTTCCAGACGCCGGACACCGCGGGAAAAGGCAAGGTGGAGTTCGGCTTGGAGCCGAGCTACTACCATCGCAGCCTGGGGCTGGAGGAGGACGTCGTCGTCCCCAGCATCACGACCAGCCGCAAGGTGATCATCGACGGTGAGGACCTCAACGAGGCGCTCGGTCTCGAGCAGGGTGTGCCCAACCTCACGGGTTCCATCCGCTACGGGGTGGCGGACAGCCTGGATGTGGGCGTGCGTTGGGGCACCAACGGGGTGGATCTGCTCGGCAAGGTGCGCGTGACCCCGGCCGATCTCGACAACGTCGTCGTCGCGGTCCTCCCGTCCATGGGCGGGATCTACCTGCCCCTGGAGGGCGGCGACGTCTCCATGCTCAACCTGCAGCTCGGCGTGCTGGTCGGCATGAAGATCGGGGAGAAGAACCAGATCGTCTTCGGACCCAAAGTCCAGAGCTGGCAGGCGCAGGGCGCCGTGGACGGCGTGGACGTCACGGGCAGCTACGTGGCGGCCGGCGGCAGCGCGGGGCTCGCCATCCGCCTCAGCCCCTCCGTGCGCCTCGTGCCCGAGCTCTCGCTGGCCGCGCCGCTGAGCTGGAAGGTGCGCGCGGAGCGGGAGGAGGAGATCTTCCAGACCACGACGCTGCCCGAGGGACAGCGGATGCTCTTCCAGGGCGGCGTCGCGGTGCTGCTGGGTCGGCGGGTCAGCCCGACAGACGCGCCATCAGCACCGTGACGTTGTCGCCGCCGCCGCGCGCGTTGGCGTAGGCCACCAGCCCGCGGCAGGCGTCCCCGAGATCCTCCTTGGCGGCGGCCTCTTCGACCAGCAGCGCGATGTCCGCGTTGGTGTCGGCCGCGTAGTCGGTGAACCCGTCCGAGCACATCAGCAGGGTCTCGCCCGGCAGCATCGTGATGGTGCGCTGCACCGGCGGCACCGGCTCCGGCTGAAGGTGCTCGTTGAAGTGCCCGGAGTAGCCGGTCAGCGCGTGCCCGTCCCCGATCAGATCGGTGGGCCGACCGCGCTGCCAGCCCTGCAGCCACTCGCCGCGCAGGTTCTGGTCTCCCGTGACCTGAGCGACGCCGCCCTGGGTCGTCAGGAAGACGCGCGAGTCCCCGAGCGTGGCGATGTGAATCGTCGCGCCCTGCACCAGGCCCACCAGGGCCGTCGTCCCCATCGGGATGTGCTGCCCCAGGTCGCCGCCCGCCATGCGCACGGAGGCGTTGCAGATCGCCTGGTTGGCGGTCGCGAAGGCCTGGTCCAGGAAGATGCGGACATCCTCGGTCGAGGCGCTCGCCAGCCGCTCCTGGTTCTGCTCCCAGAGCGCGACCATCACGCGCACCAGGATGCTGCTGGCCAGATCGCCCGAGCCCGCGGTCGAGATGCTGATCCCGTCCGCCACCACGAGCAGCCCCGTCGCGCCCTCGGTGTACCAGAACACCGCGTCCTGGTTCACCTGGCCGAGCCGCGACTTCAGGAGGCCGATGTGCGTGTCGTGGGCCACGTCCATGCGCGCGGTCGGGCGCGGCGGCGCGCTGGATCGGACACGATCCACCGCAGCGGCGCGCTCGAGCTGCGTCCACAGGTCGAGCCCATCGGCTGGCCGCAGCGCCTCGTTCATCGCCAGGGCGCGCGTGGCCACCGCCACCCAGTCCGGGGAGAGGCCCGGCACCAGCAGGGCGAGGTGCGCGAGGATGTGCTCGTCGTCCACCCGCGGTCCGGGGGGGTGCCGGCCGATCG
>CAZKWG010000849.1:0-3349 GCA_964556105.1 uncultured Enterobacterales bacterium
AATCGTGTCGTGCCGCGTCAGCATGCCAGGCACGTTCTCAATTACTACGATCTTGGGTCGAACGATTTTGATGACGCGAACGGCCTCGAAGACTAGCTGGTTCCTGACATCGGCCTCATCCTGCTTGCCCGCCGACGAAAAACCTTGGCACGGCGGGCCAGCTACGAGCACGTCGACCTCCTTGCCCGGCCGACCGCTAATCCATGCCTGAAGCCACTTGTCGGACAGGGCCTCTCGGATGTCACCGCCGCGCATCACGCCGGCGAAGCTCTTCGAAGCTTCGCTTCTATGCTTCAGGATCGCGTCGCGAACCTGGAGACGGTGCTTCCGGATGGCGTATCCCTTCGCCTTCTCGGGAGCCGCCGGGAGACCGATCTCCTCATGGAGCAGGTTGTGCCTGTAGGTCCACTCGGGGTCCACCGAGAACTCGTTCGCCAGGACCACCGAGAAACCCGCCCGCCGCAGTCCAAGCGAGAAGCCCCCCGCCCCCGAAAACAGGTCCACCGCAGCGAGCTGCTTCGCGTCGCCCGCGGTACTGAGTGGCGTTGATAGCGCTGAATTCGTGGGTGGCATGGGGGCAGGTGGAGGCCGGGTTGGAGATGAATTAGCATAGCATGTCCCCGTTCGGGCGGCCAGGCGCGTAGCGCACGCCCCTGGCTATAGCTACGACGCGCCGGCCAACCATGCGGCGACTCTGGGCGGGTCGGTGGCCATCTCTGCGCGGAGGCGCTCGCCCGCAGCGCGCGCGTCGGACTGCCGCTGCTCCTGGATCTCAGCCCAGCGGTCGGGATGCTGCGCGGCCCACGCGTCCTGGTGGAGCCGCCAGAAGGTCCTGCCCAGCGCGAACGTGCCCTCCTCGTCCAGCGTCTTGCAGAAGAACTCGTGGTTCTCAAGAGCCTTGATCGTCGAGACCACGTCGGTGGCAACGTTGCCAAGCCCGAGGCCCTCGACGTCCCGCAGCGACACGTTCGGCACGCGATGGACGAACCAGGTCAGCAGCGGCTCGCGGTAGTCGTATTCCGAGGTGCGGAAGTGGGACAGGTACTGGGAGGCAAGGAGCACACCCACGCCAAACTCGCGGCCTTCCTGGAGAACCTGGCGAAGGACCTGGAAGTCGTGCTTCATGATGTTGTCCGCCTCGTCCACCAGCAGGAACGCCTCGATGTACCGGAGCTGGGGATCGGATCCTACGAACGGCTTCTTCTCCAGCCCGATCATGAAGTCGTAGAAGAGGTTGAGGAACAGGACGACGAGCGTGTTCTTCAGGTTCTGGTCGGCGCCGAGCGCGTTGAGCTGCACGACCACGACGCCCTTCAAGAAGTCGCCGAAGCTGAGGACCTTCTCCGGGTCGTCCGTGAAGACCTGCATGTCCACCAGGTCGGAGAGGATGCTGCTGACAGAATCCGGCTTGCCGAGGTCCTCGTACTCCGCGTAGACATCCCGCAGGAGCGGCGCCGACCGCCCAGTCTCCACAGCGGCCTGATAGGCCTTGATGACGGCCTTCTTCAACCGGTCCTTCTGCACGGGGCCGATCCCCGCGTAGATCCGGTGGAGCGTGTCGTAGATGAAGTTCGCCCGCTTCACCCAGTCTCGCTGGTCGTGAGGACGGCCATCATCTCGAGGCGGGAGCGCGAGAATGTTCAGCGGGATGTTCTCCGGCGGCACGAGCGTGGCGTCTACGGCGGAGACGAAGTCGGGCTGGGAGTAGTCTCGCTTGTAGTCGAAGATCAAGAAGCGCGGGCGGTGTCCTCGGTTCTTCTGCTCCGCCAGCGCGAGCTGCGTGACGAGGTACTTCGTCAGCTGCGTCTTCCCAGTACCCATGTCGCCTACGATCCCCACGTTGAGGTGACTCAGGCGGGTGTTCGAGGGGTGGACGACGACCGGGCGCGAGTCGAGTTGCCGCGTGGTGCGGCCAACCTCGAAGCGAACCCCCACGCTGGGGACCTGCAGCCGAGGCGGCGGGGTCTCCGATTGCACGGGGGAGGAGGATGGAACAGGCGCCGCCGTACCGGGAGAGGTGGGGGTGTCGCCGGTGTCCTGGTTGGGATCGAGCGGTACCCTCACCGTCGCCGCAGGTGAGGGCGAGGGCAGGGTGGGGCCCGCAGGCGCGGGACCCGGGGGAGTGCTCGCTCCTGTCGAGGGGGGCGCCTCGCCGGGCGGCTGTGCGCGAGCGAGGAGCCGCCAGTTGTCGCGGAGTGCCTCGCGCGCCCGCCGCGCCAGGGCGTCGCGCCGGTCGGGCAATGCGAGCAGCTCTGCGGCATCTGCCGGGGACAGCTCCAGTGTTTCGAAGAACGAGTCTTGGTCGCGATCGCGAGGGGCGCTCTCCCTGGTGTTGTGCACCAGGATCAACCGGCCCACGTCGTCAACCTCGATCACGACGTCAGCATCCAGCAGCGCGCGTAGCACCGCTTCGTGCCTCTCTGCCCAGGCCTCCGGGAGCAAGGCGCCGCAGGACCGCCCATACACCCGGAAACCGAAGTCGATCCAGGACGCGAGGAGGGCACCAGTCGCCACCCGCCAGAGGTGGGGAGCCAACTCGCCGCCTGGCGCGTCGGCCGTGGCACGCTCCGCCCGCTGGAGAACCCCGCGGAGCAGGCGAGCCATCGCCCTCGCCTGACCGATCGCGTCGTCCTGTCCCTGGGGCGTCATCACCTGGGATCGGAACTTGACCTCCAGGGGAACTAGTCGGATGAGATGACGGTTTCCCCGGCCCGCCGGCAAGGCGATGCTGACCGCGAGCAGGTCCGGTCGGCTGGCGGGAAGTTGTAGAGCGCGCGCGAGTGCCTCCAGTTGATCTCGGAACGGATCGACTGGAATAAGCAGGTTAATCCTATGTGAATCGCACGCGGGAAAGGTGACATCTGTCGGAGCCGTGGAGCTGGAGAATCCAGGCTGGAGAAGCTGGAGTGCGGCGAGAACACCGAGCTCCCCGCTCGCCGCAAAGCCTCCCGCCGACAGGTTCTTCAACGATGGGACGCCGCGGTTGGAGATCTCTGTGAGAAGCCTCAGCGCCTCCGAGTCTGCCAGGGTGTGGCGACTCCCTAGGGTTTCGAACGCGCCCTGGATCGCGCCCAGCGCCTCGTCGCTGCTCTTGGCAACCAGATAGTACCCACTGTCCTGCACACCGTGGCGCGCCTTTGCGGGCAGGTCGTAGTCCCAGAGGTAGGTCCCAGAAGCTGGGTTAGAGAAGCCCGACGGGTCCGTGTCCGAGGAAGATACTGCGCAGTAACGTGCTCCCTGGACCGCATGGTGCAGGGCGTTCCAGTTGGGTGCGAACTGGAAGGCGCGATCGCCCAGCGTGGCTTCGATGGACTGGAGGAGTGCCCGAGTAGCGCCAGCGAGACCTGGC
>CAZKWG010000850.1:0-3336 GCA_964556105.1 uncultured Enterobacterales bacterium
GGGCTGGGCCTGCCCGTCCCGCGTGAGGACATCGACGCCCTGCGCGCGGCGATGGTCCGCCTCATCGACGCGCCCGAGGAGCGGCTGGCGCTGGGCGCCGAGGGCCGCGCCTTCTGTGTGGCGAACCGCTCCTGGGCCGCCGCCTGGTCGAACTACGAGCGCACCCTCCAGCGTGTTGCGGACAGCGGCGCTGGTCGCGGGTAGGTTGAAGGGGGCGTAGACGAGAGAGGAGACCGCCGTGGAGCTTCGGACGTTCAGCAGAGGTCGCGTCGGCATCGCCGAGGCCTGGACCCTGGCCGAGATCCGCGCGGCCGTCCCCGCCCTGCTGGACGCGTTCGCCGATCGCCTGCCCGCCGACCGCGGCGCGCGCGTCGTCCTCAAGCCCAACCTGAACAACGATCTGCCCGCGCTGGTCGGCAACTCCGTGGACCTTCGCGTGCTCGGCGCGCTGATGGGCGCCCTGCGCGACCGCGGCTACCACGACCTGACCCTGGCGGACGGCTCGAACGTCGGCATCGAGCGCCGCAACATCGACAGCTTCAAGCGCCTGCGCATCGACCGCCTCGCCGCCCGCTACGGCGTGCGCCTGGTCGACCTGAACCACGACGCAGGCGAGGCCGTCCCGCTGCACGCCGGCGCCGCGCCCAGCATCTCGCGCACCGTGCTCGAGGCCGAGTGCCTGATCAGCGTCCCGAAGATCAAGACCCACATCGAGGCGGGCCTCTCCTGCGCGATGAAGAACTGGGTCGGCCTCTGCCGCGGCCAGGACAAGCGGCAGATGCACTATGACCTGGGCCGCAACATCCTGGCCTTGAACCAGCGCGTTCGGCCGCACCTCATCCTGGTGGATGGCCTCGTCGGCATGGAGGGCAACGGCCCCGGCGACGGCGACCCCTTCCGCTTCGGGCGCCTGCTGGCCTCCGATGACGCGCTGCTCAACGATCTCGTCGTTGCTCAGCTCGTCGGCCTGCCCGTCGCCTCGGTGAGCTACCTGGCCCACGCCCGCGCGGACGGCCTCTTCTCCCCGGCGTTGGAGGCAGAGATCGCCGCGCTGCCGGTCCTGCGCCGCATCGTCGCCGCGCCGCCCCGCTCGCTGCTGGCGCGCGTCGCCGACGACCGCCGCATCTTCTGGCTCAAGCGGGTCGCCCGCCCGATCACCGACCGCCCGGAGATCGCCCGCGCCGCCTACCGCCTCGGGGTCATTCAGGACGTCTACGGCGCCGCGGATGACGCGGTCAGCGCCGTCACGCGCGCGCCCGAGGCCTGCGGCACCTGCCGCCGCTGCGAAGACTTCTGCCCCACGGGCCTGCCGCTCGAGCAGATCGGCGCCCAGCCAGCGTCCGAGGACTGCATTCAGTGCCTCTACTGCTGGTGGGTCTGTCCGAACGAGGCGCTCACGCTCCAGGGCCCGCTGCACCACCTGGAGGCCCAGGCCGCGCGCTACCGGCTGGCCGTCCAGAAGCTGTGATCAGGCCGCGCTGTCCACCCAGTCCAGGATGCGGTGGACGTCCGCCCAGCGGGTGCGGTTGTTCGGCGCCCCCAGCACGGTCAAGGCGACGCGCCGCCCCGACTCCGTGCGCACGACGGCGGTGAAGCAGTAGCGCGCCGTGTCGGTGTAGCCGGTCTTGGCGGCCAGGAACTCCAGGCTGCCCGCGTCGGCGAGACGGTTCGTGCTGTACAGGCGCCGGTCGCGGTCGCGGCGCGTCTCGTGGATGTCCCAGGAGGGCGCGCTCGCCACCGGGCCGAGCACCGGGTGCAGGCTGGCGGCGAGCACGGCGCGGGTCATATCGCGCGCGGTGGAGAGGTTCTCGTCGTCCACGCCCGCCGGATCCGCGAAGGAGGACATGTCCATGCCCAGATCGGCGGAGACCTCGTTCATGCGGCCGATGAAGGGCGCGAAGGGCAGGCCCGTCAGCGGCGCCATGGCGAAGGCGGCGCGGTTGTCGCTGGCCACGAGCGCGGCGCCGACGAGGTCCCAGCCCTGCAGGCAGGTGCCGGTGTTCAGGTAGCTGTGCGCGCCCGGCCAGCCCGGCCACTGCGCCGGGTCGATGCAGATCTCGCGGCTGAGGTCCGCGCCCTCGGCCATCGCGGCGAGGCTGGAGACGACCTTGGTGAGGCTGGCGACCGGCCGGCGATCATCGGCGTTGCGCGCGTAGAGCACCTGCCCGGAGTCCACGTCGTAGACGAAGGCGCTGAGCGAGCGCACCACGGGCCCCGAGCCCTCGGGCGCCGCGCCGTCCATGCCGTCGAGCGACCACAGCTCGTCGCGCGACACCTCGGGAAACCAGGAGGGCGGGCTCCAGGGCCCCTCGCCCTCCGGATCTACCGGCAGCAGATCCTCGCTCAGCGAAGCCGAGCGCGCGGGCGCAGGCGGCGCCGGGCGCGGCGTCGTGGCCACCCGCATCGTCGTCGACACGGGCCCAGGCGCAGGCAGCGCCGCCATCGCGATCGACGAGACGTTCACCTGAAGCGGCGGCGTGACGGCCTCCGCGCGCGCGACGCTCGGCGCGGCGTCCAGCACCGAGACCGAGAACGCCAATGTGAACGTCAACGCGAACGCGCCCCCACCCAGCCGAAGCATCTGCTTCATCATCCCGCACCCCTACCCGGACCCCGCAGTGGTCCGGGTAGAAGACCACGCAGCCCTTGTCACGTCAAGAGCTGCTCTCGAATATTTCGAGGAGGGCAGCGCGGGCGCGGGGCAGGCGTCGCGGGTGGACCCGCGATCCCAGGTCTCAGGCCAGACCGTCTCAGGCCAGACGCGCGGGGCGCTTGACGGAGGTGCTGATCTTCACCCGACCGCCGGCCTTCTTGGTGACCCAGCCGGACTTGCGCATACGGTTCTTGTGCCACTTGTGCTTGAGCTTCGCGCGCATCCGCGCCGTCTTGCTGGACGCCATCGGAGACCTCTTGGAATTCTGTGAGGGGTTCTTCAGGGTTGACTTCGAACGATCGAGTCGAGTTCGAGAGACCGCACCCGCTATCCTGTCCGCGCGCGGAGCACAAATCATACGCTCCAACGCCTGCGGGTCAGGAGCACCCCAAACGGCGACCCGCGGCGGCCTCGGAGCGGTTAAGCGCAGCACATGCGAAGCGCTGGCATCCTCCTTCATCCTACCAGCCTGCCGGGTCCGGGTCCTTGCGGGGATCTCGGAGACGGCGCGCTCAGGTTCCTCGACTGGCTCGCCGCCGCCGGCTGCGGTCTCTGGCAGGTGCTGCCGCTCTGCCCACCCGGCGGAGGCTTCTCCCCCTACAGCAGCCAGGGCGCCCGCGCGGGCGGGACGCACCTCATCAGCATCGACCGCCTGGTCACGGACGGGCTGCTGCGCTGGGACG
>CAZKWG010000851.1:0-3331 GCA_964556105.1 uncultured Enterobacterales bacterium
AAGCCGCGCCACACACGGCGGCCCATGTCATGTCGAGGGTGGATGTCATGTCCAGTAGCATGTCATGTCTGGGGCATGTCATGTCATGTCATGTCAGCGCGAAAGCTCGGCGTTCAAGCCTCCTACCGCGCCTCTCTGCGACATGACCAGCGCGGAGCTGCCGGTCCGCTTCAGGAGCGCCGCCGCCCCCGACGCGCCCCGTGACGCCGAGGACGCGATACACTCAATGGATGTCTGCGCCTGATGTCGCGCCGCTCACCTCCGATCCGCTTCAGGCGCTGCACCAGCGCCTGCTGGCCCGCTACAAGGACGAGCTGCGCGCAGTACGGTCGAGCGGACCGGTGTTCCTCCTCGAGCTCGATCTGACTGACAAGGAGCTGAAGCAGGCCGACCGGCTGCTGCGGGACGCCTTGAAGGGTCATCCCCTGCGGGCCGAGGAGCGCTCCTTCTGGAACCAGCGCTACCTGCCGCTGCTCCGGGTGGCTACGGAGGTCGGCTACCTCTACCAGGGCACGGGCACGGACTACTGGCCCGTGCTGGAGGCGCGCCTCGGCGCCGGTTTCCCGCACCTCGCGCGACGGGAGCTGCGGCACCTGTTCGACGTGTTCGCGGCCTTCTGTGAGGTCGCGGTCCCAGACACGCCATGGGCGGGGCAATTCCCGAACATCGCCCGGCCGATCACCCACGCGATCCTGCCCCGCGAGCTGCACGCCCCGCTGCTGAGCGCGCTGCTCGCGTCGGGTGTGCGACGGCTCCGTCGAGAGGACTGGCCGCCGCTCCAGGCGGCGCTGCTCGAGCAGGCGACCCGAGCCGGCGGACGGCTCCCGCACTTCCTGAGGCAGGACACGGTCGCCGAGGCCGTGGTGCGCGCGCTTGCCTTCGATGAGATCGAGGGCGCACCTGTGGCAGAGCACGCCCTGAGGCGGATCCGCGCCGACGTGCTCCTGGCCGAGAGCGCACGGCGGCTGCTCAAGCAGGTGGTCGAGCGTGTGCGAGAGACGCCGTCGCTCCCACCACCACCTCCTCCGCCTCAGACCGGAAGGACCTGCCCGCTGCTCCTGGTCATCGAGGGCGACCGGCTCTCGCTCGACGTGCAGATCCCGGCGTCCAGCTTCGAGCCCTCAGAGGCCAGGCGACGCCCGGTTCGGCTGTTTGGTGGCGGGCGGGCGATCAGCGTGGACAGCCTGATTCTGGGAGGAAGAGAGGCGCTGCTCGGCGTCGATCTCAGCGCCGGCCCGAGCGGATCGCGCTCGCTGCTCCGCCCCGAGGACGCCGAGCAGATCGCGGAGGGTCCGCTGCGAAGGCACCTGACGAGCCTGCAGGTAGATCTGAGCGCGCCCATCCTGCTCGCCGCGCACCTGGGGCCGCGCGACACGGCGCGTCAGGTGCGCGAGCGCACCTTCGCCGCGCGAGATGGCTACTGGGTGCTCAGCGCCGAGGAGCCTGAGGAGCTTCCGCGCGGCGCGACGCGCTGGGACCAGCGGGTCTGTGGTCTGTACGCCGTGGAGGTGGACGCCCGGGAGCCCGCCGCGCAAGGCTGGCTGAGGAGGCTGGGGCTCGCGCTGACCGTCCAGCCCCGGGTTCGCCGGTTGGGTGCGCCGCCGCTGGGTGGTCGCGGCGCGTGGGAGTCCGGCCTGGTGGTCGGTGACCTGCTGCTGCTCCAGGTCGAGGGCGACGCGGTCCCTGTCGCGGGTCAGGCCGAGCCTCTGACGCCGGGCTTGTGGCGCGCGGCGCTGCCGACGAGCGGGGGTCGCTGGACCGCGCGGCTGGGCGCTGGCGCGACGCTCTCGCTGGAGCTGCCCGTCCTCGAGCGCCCGCCCTCGCCGCGCCTGAACGTCGCGGTGACGCTGGAGGGCGCCGAGCCGAGCCTGGACGCGCTCCTGCAGCGCCGGCTGTTCGCGCGCGTCACGGGCGCGCTGCCGCTGACTGGGCTGCGCGCGCGCCTCTGCCTGGAGGCGCCCGAGGGGCTGGTGCTCGAGACGGAGACGGATCCGCTCCCGGCCCTGCCCGCGGTGATCCCCAGCGACGCGCCCTGCTGGCTGGCGCTCGCGCGGGCGCTGGACGAGCGTGGACTCGTCGGCCTCCGCCTGCGGATCGAGATCGGCGCGGTCGCCACCGGGACCTGGGCGCTGCCGGCGCGGGAGACGGCCCTGTGGTGGGAGGGCTCCGAGCTCGTCGGAGACGATCCCGAGGTGGCGTCTGACCTCAGGATCCTTCGCTCACCGGCAGCGCGTCCGCTCGATCTCGAGGAGGGCGCCGGAGACTCGGGCGGCTTCGCGCTCCGTGTGCCGGTCGACGCGCGGGGACGGCCCCTCCCTGGCCTGGCGATGCTGGATGGGCCGACGCGGAGCGAGCTGTGGACGCTCTCCTCGGTCCTCCAACCGAACCGGCTGCTGCGCAGGCTCCGCGGCGGGCAGGACGAGCGCGAGGGGGTGATCGGCGCGCGTCGGCTCGCAGACGGGCTGATTCGCTGGTCTGGGGCGAGGAGCGCGCACGGGGTCGCGGAGCTCGCGCGCAGAGGGGTGGTGCGCGCGCTGGACGCGTGGCTGACCGAGGCGCTGTGCGGCCAGGATTGGCTGACGCGGGAGCGCGCGCTCGACGCGCCCGCGCGCCCACTGTCCGCCCACGTCGCGTGCGCGCTGATGGCGAGCGCGCTGGCGATCGATGAGCTGGCCCGGGACCATCTCGCGAAGCAGATCGCGCCGCGGCCGGCGGAGCCGCTGATCGAGCAGGAGCTGACGCGCGCGCTTCAGCCCCTCGAGCCCTGGCTGGAGGCGTTCAGCGCGGAGCGCGTGATCTCCGACGATGAGCTCAGCGCCATCTTGCAGGCAATTCAGCGCGCGTATCACGAGGCCGCGCGAGGTCGCCCGGCGAAAGACGCCGGAGGCACAGGCTCGGCTGTTCTGGCCCCTGGTGGAGCAGATCCAGCGCAAGGTGGGCGTGGACAGATCCAACGACGCGGAGACCTGCGCCTGGCCTTGAGTAGGGAACATGGCAGCGGAGGTTGACTCCAACACAGGAGCCGCCCCCGCTCCGATCTCATCGGGCCACCATCGGGCCACCATCGGGCCACCATCGGGCCACCATCAGGCCATCGCGCCAGGGCATCGGGCCACCGCGCCACCATCGGGCCACGTCGAGCCACCATCGGGCCGTGGCCCGATGCGCGAATCGGACCAGAGTTGATCCGAATCTCCAGACACACGCCTCCGAGGCCACGGATGGAGGATCGCGCCGGAACGGCTCAGGCGAGGGCTTGGCATGGCCTCGCGGGGAGCACGAGCGCGCCGCCCACCGCGGCAGCAGGGTGTTGGAGCTTGTCGACCCTCAC
>CAZKWG010000852.1:0-3328 GCA_964556105.1 uncultured Enterobacterales bacterium
ATGACCACGGCCGAGGCGGCGGCGGCCTCGGTGCCCTGCTCGTTGACCTTGATGAAGGCCTTGTGGAAGACCTGGCTGATGAAGAGGCGATCGTCGGGGTGGGGCGGGTCGGCGATGCCCGTGAAGTCGGCGCGCACGCGGTCGAAGGCGCGCGCCATCCCGAGCGCGATGAGCGGCTCGCTCAGGCGCATGGGCTCTGTCGGGTCGATGGTGAAGCGCGGCAGCCAGACGCGCACACGCTGGTGCTTCGCGGCCGTGAACCAGGCGCTGAGCTTGTTGGCGTCGAGGGCCTCCTCCACGGCCGGCAGCCCGTCTCGGGCGTCGGGCAGGACCAGGAACATCGCCAGATCGCCGCCCACATAGGGCATCTCCAGCACCGCGACGCCGTCGGCCTTGTGGTAGCGGAAGGCCTCGACCTGGAACATGGTCTGGACCTCCTTCGACGCGCCACCGGCCAGGTAGAACGGCGCCGGCCGGGTGTTTCTGCTCTCGAAGGGCAGCTCCCAGTCGGCGAGCAGGTAGATGGCGTTGACCAGCGCCAGCCGCGTCTGGTCGTCTACGCCGCCGGGCGGGATGAGGTCCTTGATCTTCTCCTCAGTCTGGTCCTCCACCCAGCCGTTGATGCGCGCGCGGCCGGCCTCTGCCTGCTTCTGGAAGTCCAAGGCCTCCAAGGGCGCGCCGAACAGGCGCTCGGTGCGGGTGAGGAACTCAGGCTGGAAGGTGTAGGTCTGCTCGCCGAAGAGGCGGTTGGCGACCCGCAGCGTGTAGCGGGTGCGCGCCGGGTCGTTCCAGGCCGCGAGCTGCGCGCCGGCCGCCGCCAGCGCCGCCTCGGGGTCTCCGGCGAGGTGGAGCACGGCCGCCATCTCGCTGGCGGTGTCGCCGCGCGCGCCGCCCCAGGTCATCGTCAGCGCCATCGCCAGGCTGGCGGGCGAGACCACGAGGTTGCCCTGCGCTCCGCGGAGCTGGCCGTAGAGCGCGACGCTGAGCTGGTTCACGCTGACCGCGAGCGCGCGCTGGGCGGAGCTGGCGGCGCCGGCGGGAGCGCTGGGGAGCTCGCTGGCGGCGCCGGGGCCGCTGGCGCCGGGCGTCGTGGGGGATGGCGCGCCGGACCCGCACGCCGTGCAGAGGAGGAGGGGCAGGAGAAGCGGTGCGCGCATGTTCGGGCTCCAGGGACCGAAGTGTAGCGCAGATGAGGAGCGGGCTCAGGGCGCGCGGGCCGCAGCGGCCAGGACGTCCAGGGTGAACTTCGCCCAGTAGCGGACATCGGCGTTATCGTCCTTCAACGAGGACTTCAGGGCGCTGCGCGTCGCGGGGGTGATCGGCCCGGCCCGGGCGATCGCCAACAGCCCCTGGGTCGCGCCGCGGCGGATCTTCGCGTCTGGGTCGCGGAGCAGCGCCTGGCGCAGGGCGGCTTCGCGGCCGGGCGGCGCGGCGTCGTTCTCGCTGCCCACGGCGCGGGATCGCCGACGCGCCAGCCACACAGGCGCTCGAGCGCCAGGGCGCGCACGTCGGGGCTCGGATCGGCGCGCAGGCGCGCGGCGGTCGCCTCGATCAGCGCAGGCGGTGGATCGACCGCGGAGAGGACCTCGAGGATGGCCGTCTTCGTCGACCGAGGCCCCTCGGCCAGCAGCGCCAGCGTGGCGTCCCGCGCGCCGGGAGCGTCGTCGGGCAGGCGGACAAGATAGCGGGCGAGCGCAGCTTCGCGCCCTGGAGCCAGGTCTGTACGTGGCTCGCCCAGGCCACCATCGCCCGCGGCTCCAGCGTGGCCACGGCCCTGGGGCCCATCGCCTCGAAGGCGTCGGCGAGCTGGTCCGGGTCCAGATCACCACGATCGGCGCGCGCCAGCACCATGGGCAGCAGCGGCAGCGCGTCCTCGCCCAGCACCGCCAGGCCGACCAGCGCCTGGTTCGCTGTCGCGGCGTCGCCCTGCTCGAGGGCGCGCTCCACCCAGCGGAGCTCGGTCTCGCGCAGGCCGTGCGGGATGCGCGCGGCGCAGCCCGAGAGCAGGAGGAGCGCGAGGGGACCCGTCATGGGCTGATAGACCATCGCCCGCGAGCGGGGTTCCATCGAGATGGCGGCCGGCTTGCGAGCGCGGCGGACCAGCGATAAGCTCGGGATGAGCTTCTTCTTCAGGAGATCTTGCCTTGGCCTCGCCCTCGTCCCCGCCCTCGCCCTCGCTGCGCCTCGCGCGGGGGGCGCTGCTGCTCGCCGGCGCCCTGGTCGGGGGAACGGGCGCGCTGGTGTGTCTCCTGCTGCGAGCCACCCCGATGGGCAACGGCGAGTGGGCCAGCGGCATCGACGTGATCTCGGCGGAGGAGGCCGCCTCGCGCAACGCCCAGGTCGCGAGGCTGGCTGGGGTGTTCGCGCTGGGCGTCTGCCTTCATGTCGCCGCGGCGGCGCTGGTGACGCACCGCACCTGGGGGCGGCGGGCGCTGCTGGTCTCGGCCGCGAGCTACGCGCTCCTCGCCCTGGGCGGCCTGCTGGCGCTGCCCGTTGGCGGCACGATGATCGTCTATGTCGCCTTCGCGGCCATGACGACCGGGATCCTGGTCTACGCGCTGCGACGAGAGGGCCCGGGCTGACGGTCCTCGCCGATCCCCCCAGCACGCGAGCCAGACCGGGTTAGCTCCCTGAATCCCCGGAGCGCCCCGTGTCGAACCGCCTCGCCGCCGAGACCAGCCCCTACCTGCTGCAGCACGCCCACAACCCTGTGGACTGGCACCCCTGGGGTCCCGACGCGCTGGCGCTGGCGGTCGAGCAGGACCGGCCGATCCTGTTGAGCGTGGGCTATTCGGCCTGCCACTGGTGTCATGTCATGGAGCGGGAGAGCTTCGAGGACGCCAGCGTCGCCGCCGAGATGAACCGCGACTTCATCAACATCAAGGTAGACAGAGAAGAGCGGCCGGACATCGACGAGATCTACATGCGCGCCGTGCAGGCGTTCACGGGCGGGCACGGCGGCTGGCCGATGACGGTCTTCCTGACCCCGGACGGCAAGCCCTTCTTCGGCGGCACCTATTTCCCGCCCGAGGCCCGCGGCGGGATGCCCAGCTTCCGCCAGGTGCTCGCCCACGCCAGCCGCATCTACCGCGAGCGCAAGGACCAGCTCGCCAAGGTGACCACCGACCTGGTCGGCTATCTGGCCAGCACCGGCCGGCTGCCCAAGGCCGAGACGGCGCTGACGGATCGCTGGCTCAGCGTGGTGAGCACGGCCTGCGAAGAGGACTTCGATCCCAAGCATGGCGGATTCGGCGGGGCGCCCAAGTTCCCGCCATCGAGAACTTCAACCCCGGTCGTGGCGACACCATCGAGGTCTGGGGCTACGGCG
>CAZKWG010000853.1:0-3326 GCA_964556105.1 uncultured Enterobacterales bacterium
GGGTGGGCGAACTGCGCGAGCACGCTGGCCTGCCCGAGCAGCCCGCGGCGCCCGCCGTCATCGGGGAGCCAGGTCTCGGCGAAGCCCTCGCGCGCGGGGGCGGCGACGTTGTACAGGGCCGCCAGCTTGCGGTCCAGGTGCGTGCTCTGGCTGGTGAGCAGCGTGCGGAAGTCCGCGTCGTCCTCGAAAACTAATTTATCTAGATCGAGCAGCGTCTGCTCGCGGGCCGAGGCGCCGATCTCCGCGCTGTAGTGCAGGAAGAGGTCCGGGTCCTTGGTGATCGCGTCCAGCTCGTAGAGCGTGAACATCTCCGTGAAGAAGTTGCGCATGCCTTCGCGCGCGCGCTCGTCGGCCAGCATGCGCGTCACCTGGGCGGAGAGGCCGGCGTCGTCGGTCAGCTCGCCCGCGGCCGCGGCGTCCAGCAGTGTGTCGTCCGGCGTCGTGTTCCAGAGGAAGTAGCTGAGCCGGCTGGCCATCTCCCAGTCGGTGAAGCGCCGGACCTCGGGGTCGGCCGGGTCGGCCTCGCCCAGCTCGACCAGGAAGAGGAAGTTGGGTGACTGCAGCAGGGCGGCGATGCCGTACTGCAGGCCCTCGTAGAAGTCGCCGAGCGTGCTCGCGGCCGTGCCAGAGAGGCTGACGAGCGCGCTCAGCTCGTCGTCGGAGAGCGGGCGCCGCCAGGCCCGGCGGCCGAGCGCGGCCAGCGCGGTCGCGGCGCAGTCGGCGTCCACCGTGTCGGCGGGGGTGCAGGGCACCAGCGTCGCCCGCGTCGCCTCGTCGCCCATCGCCTGCTCGGCGACGGAGAAGGCCGCCGTCTCGTACTCCTCGACCCCGAGCGAGGAGATCGTCACCACGGACGCGCCCACGGCGTAGAGCCCGTCCACGCTCTCGTCCGGCTCGAGCCCGGTGGTGATCACCACGTCATCGCCGAAGAGATCGGCCACCGTGTTCAGGTACTGCGCCTCGGTCAGGCGCCGCAGCACGGGCGCGGCCGGCGCCACCTCGGGCGCCTCGCCGCGGGGCTCGTCGGCCGCCGGGGCCTTCTCGTCCCGCTCGCAGCCGGGCAGGAGCAGCGGCGCCAGGAGGAGGGCCCGTGTCAGGATGGTCCGGCGCATGTCCTCCTCCTCTGATGCGGGAAAGAGGAAGAGTGTAGCGGAAAAATGGGCGGGGTGTCAAGGGAGTCGGGACGGGCCCGAAGACCTCCCCTCCGCGCCTCTACTCCCCCGGCCCCGACAACGCCTCGCAGCCCTCCAGCGCCTCCTCCACGCCCATCGCGAAGCCGGGCAGCGCCGTCCAGGCGGGGTCTCCGGGCCGCACCTGCACCATGTGCGCCCAGTGCGCGGTGCGGGTCCTGTTCCCGGTAGACATCTGCATCTCGAACATCGGCTCCGGCGCGCGCTGGCCGTCCCCCGGGACGTCCTGGAGCGCGATCCGTCCGGTGCCCGTCGTCGCCTGGGACGCGCGCCGCGCCGCGCTGGGCAGGAAGGTGAGGTGCACGGCGCCATCGGGGGTGACGGTCCCGAGGATGGTCAGGCAGAGCGCGGTGTCGGGCTCCGCGGGGCCGGGGCGCTCGGGATCGGGCTCGCGCAGCAGCACGACGCCGCGGCCCCAGAGATAGCCCGTTCGGTAGCCCTGAAACGCCCAGACCGTCTGGTCCACGATCCAGCGCACGGCGTCGTCTTTGGGATCCATCTGCATCGCGGGCAGGTCGGCGGGCGGCACGATCCAGACGGTGTCCGCCAGCCAGGCCCAGTGAAGGCGCGTCGGGCCGAGGTCCTGAGCCGCGCCGAGGTCCTGAGCCAGGAGGAGGGTGAAGAGCGAGCGCATGGCGGTCTCCTTCGCGGGGGGGGAGCGGATCGAGCATACCCCCAGGCCCCGCCTCACTCCGTCTCGAACACCTCGAGCACCAGGTAGTCGTCGGCAAAGCGGTAGCCCTGAAGCTCCAGCGTGTCCTTGAGCGCGTCCGGCACGGACATCCCGGGCGGGCGCACCCGGCCCTCCAGCGTACGATCCTCGAAGCCCAGCAGCGGGTCGGGGCCCTCGGAGCTCAGGGCCAGCAGGCGGACGACGCGGCCGCCGGTGTCGCCGACGGCGAAGACGGGGAAGGCGAAGCGCGGGCCGGCGCGGGTGCTGAGCTGGATGCGGCTCGGGTAGTGGGCGGTGACCGCCACGCGCACGCCGCGATCATCGATGTCGATATCTTTGAATTCCGTCGGGTGCGCGGTGGGCTGGAAGCCGGGCAGCGCGCCACGCTCCCAGCTGCTGTAGCCGAGGATGGCCAGCAGCGAGCAGGTCGAGGCGCCCAGAAAGGCGAGGAGCCTGCGGTTCATGGGGTCGCCAGGTTCATGGGGTCAGGGCTCCGCGGACCGGATAACCGGCGCCGATGCGCGTGTGGATGGATCAGGGCGGAACCTTCACCGATGTGCTCCGCGTGGGGGAGGACGGGCGCGTCCGCCTGCAGAAGGTGCTCTCCGACAGGGCGGATCTCGGCGCGCTCGCGGAGGGCGCCGCGGAGGTGCGCCGCGGGAGCACGGTGGCGACCAACGCCCTGCTGAAGCGCGCCAGCGCCCCGGTCCTGCTGATCACGACGGCGGGCTTCGAGGATCTGCCGTGGATCGGCGATGGCGCGCGGCCGGAGCTCTTCGCGCTGGAGATCCGGCGGCGCGCCCCGCTCTGCGCGGCGGTGATCGGCGCTCCAGGGCGTATCGGCGCCGATGGCGCGCTGCTGGAGCCCCACGTCCTCGACCCGGCGGCGCTGGCTCCCTACCGGGAGGCAGGGATCCGATCCGTCGCCGTGGCGTTGGTGCACGGACCGCTCCGCCCGGAAGAGGAGCGGCGGCTCGGTGAGATCTGCCGCGCGGCGGGCTTCGAGCACGTCTCGCTCGGCCACGCGGTGGCGCCCTCGCGCGGCTTCCTGGCGCGGCTCCAGACCACGCTGGCCGACGCCGCCCTCTCGCCGCTGCTGCCGCGGGCGCCCGGCCAGTACATGCGCTCGGACGGCGGGCTGTCCGAGGCCGCGGAGTGGCGCGGCTGCGACGCGGTGCTCTCCGGGCCGGCGGGCGGGGTGGTGGCGACGGCGGCGCTGGTGGAGCGCGCGGGCGTGGGGCCGGCCTTTGGCTTCGACATGGGCGGGACGAGCACGGATGTCTGCCGTGTGGACGGCCCACCCGAGCGCGTGGACCGCCTGCACATCGACGGGCTGACGTTGCGGGTGCCCGCGGTGCGGCTGGAGACCGTCGCGGCGGGCGGCGGCTCTGTCTTGAGCGTTCGGGGCGGGATCTACGAGGTCGGCCCCCAGAGCGCCGGCGCCGAGCCCGGACCGGCGGCCT
>CAZKWG010000854.1:0-2865 GCA_964556105.1 uncultured Enterobacterales bacterium
GTCGCGGCCCGGTCTTCGGCGCAGCTCGCCGGGGTTGCGGTCGAGCGCGATGGGCGTGACGCTGGCCCAGGTCCGCGAAGGGCGGCACCAGCGCTCGGCGCGCAGGGTGAGGGAGAGGTTCTCGTCGGCGAGCTCCAGCATGATCTTGCCGTCGCGGCCCATGCGCGCCGGGAGGGGCGGGTGCTCCGACTCGGCGTGGTCCCCCTGACGCGCGCCCTCCTCCCAGGCGGCGACCGCGCGAGAGACGGCGTCACGCTCCTCTTCTGTGGCGTCCTGAGGCAGGATCAGCGCCACCCCCTTCAGGCTGCCGTCGGCGTGCGCGCGGCCGACGAAGGGCAGCGGCACGACGGCGAGGTGGTCGCGGGGGCTGGGGGCGCCGTCCGAGAGGTGTCCGGAGATCACCTCGATCGGTGGCTGCTGCCCGTGGCGCAGGATGGCGCCGCGCACGGCGCGGGCCAGGGCGAAGGCGGCGCGCAGGGGCAGGAGATCGCCGTCGACGCGGCGCAGCACGATCCAGTCCTGGCTGAAGCAGGTGCCGCGCTGCGCGGTCTCGGCGGGGAGCTGGTCGGCGCGGGCGTAGCGCTGGAAAGCGGCGGGCATCACGCGCGGCTGAACCTCCTGGTGGAGCGCGTGGCCCTCCTCCAGGCTCTGGAGCTGGCCGGGCTGCACCACGCGCAGGGTCGCGGCACCGTCCTCATGGGGCAGCCAGCGCAGAAGATCATCGTGTAACGTCATGGCTTCACCGGTTCGGACGCTGACGAGGCTGCTGGAGTGGCCCAGCCGGTGGACCCGCGCGCAGAGCGCGTCGAGGGCTGTCCGCCGCGGAGGCGTGGGCTCGGCCGCCGACCAGACGAAGCAGACAGCAGGAATTACGGGTGTTACAGAGGGGAAGGTGCGCGGCTGCCGTCCTCGCTGCTCGGGCAGCAGGGCCTCGCCCGCGCTGAGCGGCGTGTCGTTGACGGGGACGAAGACGGTGGGCACGTCGCGCGCGCTGGCCTCGCTGGCCAGGATCTCCGGCGCGGGCTGCTCTTCCAGCCAGACCAGGGCCTCCCGCTCGTCGGGGCGACGCTCCTCGGCCCAGGTCGCGACCAGCGCGGAGAAGAGGCGCGCGGGGTGAGGGGGCCACTCGGCCTCCTGGCGATCCGCGTAGTCGGTGGCGATGAAGCGGCCGGTCAGCAGCTCCACCTGAAGGCAGAGCATCCGCTCACTCCCCAGCGCCGGCCTGCTCGGCCTTCGCGCGGCTCTGGCGGATGAGCTGGGAGAGCTTGGGTGCGGGCCTCAGCCGAACGGGGGTGGTCTCCCAGCCCATCCCGGCGGCGCGGGCGGCCTCGGCGGCGCCCCTGAGCAGGTCGGCGGCGGCCTCGCGCGGGAGGGTGTAGCGGGCGGGATCGCCCCCGTCGCGGGGGAGCAGCTCGAAGACCAGCGGGCTGGTGGGGACCAGCTCGGCGCGGGAGCGCAGGCTGTAGCCGTTGTCGCGAGCGAAGGCGACTGCGGCCAGCGCGAGCGCGGCCAGGGCGGTGCGGGCGGCGTGCTCGGCGACGGCGCGGCGATCCTGGAGCGGCGCCCCCGCGGCGTCGGTCTGGAAGCGCAGCTTGCGCAGGGCCGGCAGCGAGAGGACCGTGGTCTGGACGGCGCGGTCGAAGGTGACGCCGCCGGCCCGCGTCTCGATGGAGGGGGCGATGTTTCCGTGGTTGATCGCGCTGGGCGTGCCCTTGTCGCCGCCCTTTCGGGCGAAGGGGACGGGCTTGCCCTTCTCCAGCAGCGCCGCGCCGCGGTCGGCCGTCCAGTCGCTCGGGTCGTCCTTGGCGAAGAAGATCTCCGTCTTCTCGATCTGGGCCGGATCGATGCGGCTGGCCGTCTTCACGCCGGCCTCGACCCCCAGGCCGACGATCTCCGAGACCAGGCAGCGCTGGAACTTCGCGCCCAGCCCGCCCTTGGGCCCCGTGCTGTCCCAGACCCCGAAGACCAGCGCGGTGGGGCAGGCCAGGTACATCGCGGTGGCGTGGTTGGGACGCGCATCGGTGAACGCCCGCCCGGGGCCGCTCTGACGGAAGGGCACGCCGTCCAGCAGCGCGTCGCGCAGCAGGGCGTCGGCGATGCGATGGGGCGCGCGGAGGGCCGTAATTTCGGCTAGATCAGCTAGTCCGTCCTCCGCCGTGAAGTCCACCAGCACGACGGGGAAGGCCAGCTCGCCCGCGCGCCAGCCCTCCTCCAGCGCCTCCTCCAGCCGGTTGGCCTGGCTGGCCACGCTGTCCAGCAGCACCGTCGGGAGGGGCGCGCCGTTCACCTGCCGGGTCTCGAAGGCGTACTTCGTTTTGGCTTTGTCATCGACGGCGTAGCTGGGCGGGAAGACCTTGTCGCCCACGCCGCCCGCGGGCTGCAGCTCGACCTGGCAACGGATGGCGGCGGCCTCGCCGCGAACGGCGGCCTGGAGGACGTCGAGGGTGAGGACGGGCAGGGACATGGGCGGGCTCCTGAGCAACGAGGGTGAGGCGAGGGGAGCTGTGTATCTTGTGAGGGCGACATCACTCCATGGCGTGGGAGTGAGATGTGTGCAGGGAAGGCGAAAAGAAATGTCGGAGGGTTGTGGCGGGCGGGGCGGCGGGAAGGCTTCGGACCCCCCACCGCCCCCTTCGGGGGCACCTCCCCCACGGAGGGGGGAGGGGGTTCTGGGGTCAGCGACCGTTCTGTGCATGACGAGGTCATGCCGCGCCCGACCGCCAGGAACGCTTCGGCCCCCCCACCGCCCCCTTCGGGGGCACCTCCCCCACGGAGGGGGGAGGGGTTTCTGGGGTCTGCGACCGTTCTGAGCATGACGAGGTCATGCCGCGCCCGACCGCCAGGAACGCTTCGGCCCCCCCACCG
>CAZKWG010000854.1:2965-3325 GCA_964556105.1 uncultured Enterobacterales bacterium
CCCCGTTCGGGGGCACCTCGGGGGTTCCGGGATCTGCGACCACTCGGAGCACGACGAGGTCATGGAGCGCCCGACCCCCTCCCCCCTCCGTGGGGGAGGGTGGGGTGGGGGGCGGCTACATTCCTGTGGTGCCGACGGCAGAACTTGGAGGCGTCGTGCCGTGCCCGACCGGCCGGATGGCTCCGGCCCCCCCCACCGCCCCCTTCGGGGGCACCTCGGGGGTTCTGGGATCTGCGACCGTTCTGAGTATGGCGAGCTCATGCCGCGCCCGACCCCCTCCCCCCTCCGTGGGGGAGGGTGGGGTGGGGGGGCGGCTACATTCCTGTGGTGCCGACGGCAGAACTTGGAGGCGTCGTGCCG
>CAZKWG010000855.1:0-3324 GCA_964556105.1 uncultured Enterobacterales bacterium
CGCGATCTGGGCAACACGCTGGTGGTGGTGGAGCACGACCCGGCCGTGATGTGGGCGGCGGACCAGCTCCTGGACATGGGGCCGGGCGCGGGCGAGCACGGCGGCCACCTGGTCGCCCAGGGCACGCCGAAGCAGGTCTCCGTCGGCCCGGGGTTGACCGGCGAGTACCTCTCTGGGCGCCGCGTCATCGGCGGCCCGGAGAAGCGGCGCGAGCCTCGGGCCTGGGTAGAGGCGCCCGTGAGCTCGCTGCACAATGTCCAAGGCGTAACAGCCCGTTTCCCGTTGCAGTGCATGACGGCGGTGACCGGCGTGAGCGGCTCGGGCAAGTCCACCCTCGCCCTGGACATCTTCGCCCCCTGGTACCTCGCGCAGCCGCGGGCCCGCCTGATCACGGTGGACCAGAAGCCCATCGGCCGCACGCCGCGCAGCACGCCCGCCTCCTACTGCGGGATCTGGGATCCGGTGCGCGCCCTCTTCGCCGACACGACCCTCTCGCGGGAGCGTGGCTGGAATCAAGGGCGTTACTCCTTCAATTCACCGGATGGTGGGCGCTGCCTGCACTGCGAGGGGCGCGGGTCCATCCAGGTGGAGATGCACTTCCTGTCCGACGTCTGGATCCGCTGTGAGCGCTGCCGCGGGCGGCGCTTCGACGCCGCGACGCTCGAGGTGCGCTGGCGCGGGATCTCCATCGCCGATGTGCTGGACCTGACGGCGGACGAGGCGCTGGAGGTCTTCAAGAACCAGCGCGCGATCAAGAAGCGGGTACAAGCCCTGGTGGATGTCGGCCTGGGGTATCTGCGCCTGGGGCAGCCAGCGCCGACCCTCTCCGGCGGCGAGGCGCAGCGCCTGAAGCTGGCCGAGGAGCTGATGGGTCGGCCGCAGCCGTCGATCTACCTGCTGGACGAGCCGACGACGGGGCTGCACTTCGCGGACGTCGACAAGCTGCTGGGCGTGCTGCACCGGCTGGTGGACGCGGGGCACACGGTGATCGTGATCGAGCACCACCTGGACGTGATCCGCAACGCCGACTGGGTGGTGGACATGGGGCCGGAGGGCGGCGTCGGCGGCGGCCAGATCGTCGCGCAGGGGCGGCCGGAGGCGATCATCGCTGCGGGGACGTGGACCGGGAAGGCGCTGGCGCGCGGGATGGCCGCTGGGGCGTGATGGCGGCTGCGCCCGGCCCCCCTCACCCACGCTCGCCGATCACCTCCCGGATCTCCGTCAGCCGGCGCAGCAGCTCGTCGCGCTCCTCCGCCGCGAAGACGTCGCTCAACCCGGCGGCCAGCAGCCGCGCCTGGGCCTCGATCCGCGCGAGAGCCGCAGGATCGCGGGTGCAGCTCGCGACGTCGCGAAGCGCGCGACACAGGCGCAGGCTCACCGCCATGTCCCCGCGGGCGTACTGGCGGATCTGCTCGAAGGCGAGATCGATCAGGTCCGCCAGCGTCGGCTGCGGCACAATCACCCGCCCGCCGCCGCGCGAGGACACGACGGGCGGGCAGCCGCGACCGGCGGCGCGGATGAGCAGGCGCGTGAGGTGGTCCAGGCAGGTGGCGGCGGTGCTGGGATCGTTGACCGCGGGAGAGAGCGCCTTCAAGGCGATGTCTACGATCTGGCGAAGGCCCCACTCGGCGTCCTGCTGCAGGGTGCGCACGGGCCCGAGATCCAAGGCCGCGCGCAGCGCGTCGGCCACGGCCGGCGTCAGCGCCGCGGCCGGCGAGACGGCGAAGAGAGGGGCGCCGGCCGGCGCGAAGCGGCCCATGGCCCGCAGCAGGTGGATCTCGGCGCCAGCCTGCGCCGCGACGCCCAGCAGGCGCTCGACGTCCACGAGCTGAACGTAGCCGCTGGTCGTCGCGGGGACGCGCGCAGCGCCCGCCTGAACGGGCGGCGCGGGCGCCGGGACATCCACTGCAGGTGGAAAGACCTCATCGATCACCGGCTCCGTCTGGGCGGCGAGGCGGTCCACCAGGTGGTTGGCCTGGATCGACTGGACGATGTGGTGGATGAACCAGACCAGCGCCAGCAGCGAGCTGACGGCCAGCCCGATGGCGACGCTGACGGCGACGCCGGGCACGAAGGGCGGGTCCAGGCGCACGGCGCGCAGCGTGAGCAGGGCGAAGACGAAGCTGCCCAGCAGGAGCCCCAGCGTGTTCTGGCTGGTGCGGTCGCGCATGAAGCCGGCGAGGATGCGCGTGGAGAACTGCATCGAGGCCAGGCTGAGGGCGACCAGGAGGATGGAGTAGACCACGCTCACCACGGTCATCAGGCTGCCGGCCAGGGTGCCGAGCACCACCTGGGCCGCGCCCGGCTCCAGCGCCAGCCAGGCCTCGAAGGCGGCGAAGCGTGGGTCCACCGCCATACGGGCCGCCTCCCAGCGCGGGAGCACGATGGCCACCAGCGCCAGCGAGAGGATCACCCAGAGGGGGCGGAAGAGCAGGCTGGCCCGGAGATCCCAGGCGAGCTGCCGGACGCGGAAGAGGAGGGGAGGCATCGGCCTACTCTATACGCTCCTCGCCGCCCGCTCTGACTAAAGGTTGTCGGCGCACTCGATGGACAGCCCGAACGCGCCCTCCTCGCCCTCCTGGCTGTCCACGACGACCAGGTAGCGCCAGGGCTCGTTGTTCCAGACGCGGATGACGCTGGTGCCCCCCGACTCCGTGGAGTCACACTCCTGGATGTAGTTGCCCAGCACGGGGCACTCGTCCTCGTCCGCCCAGTACATGGTGAACAGGCCCAGATCGCCGCAGGGGGAGTCGAGGTAGAAGTAGACGTCGCCCGTGCCCGGGTGGGTGAAGGTGTAGGTGACGTCGGCGCCCTCGAACTCCGACTCCAGGGTCGGGGCGCAGAACCAGTCCTCGTAGACCTCGCCGTTGAAGTCGTTGGAGCTCGACCCCTCGGTCGTGGAGACGAAGGCGTCTCCGCAGGAGAGCTCGCGGACGACGCAGTCGTCGCTGGGCGCGCTCTCCGCGTCTACCTCGTCGCAGTCCTCGACCTGCGCGTCGGGATCGGCGTCCGTGTCGGTGTCGCTGTCCGAGTCGGCGTCCGAGTCCGCGTCGGTGTCCGCGTCCGCGTCGCCGTCGCCCGAGTCGGACTCGCTGAACTTGACGGAGCAGGAGCCGAGCAGCAGGAGGGCAGGCAGGAGGGCGAGGCGCAGGCGCATGGTCGATCCGGGTTCGAGAGTCTCAAGACTCGCAGGAGACGGTCAATGAGAAAGGTAGCTCGTCGCCATCCTTGCCGTCGACCACGATGAGGAAGTGGTTGCCCGCCTCGAGCTCGAAGATGGTGACCGAGCCGCCCTCGTCGTCATCGTCGATCTCACACTCGATG
>CAZKWG010000856.1:0-3319 GCA_964556105.1 uncultured Enterobacterales bacterium
CCCTGCCGGCGCTCGCCGGACCGATAGGCCAGCCTCTCCCGGATCCGCAGGTCGAGCGCGTCACGCTCGCGCTGCGCGCAGAGACCGAGACCGCTGGCCTGCGCGCCGAGGGCTGCGAGGCTGAGGAGGGCTGCGACGCCGTCCTCGAGGGGCGGACCTGGGCGGCGGCGCTCTCGGTGGCGCTGCTCCGAGGTGTCGGCGTCTACGGCGTGGTCGGGCGGCGCATCGAGCTGGTCCAGGCCGCGCAGTACAGCGGCGTGGGGCGGACCTGGGCGCTCGGGGGGCGTCTGGCGCTGCCGATCACCGGCGCGCTCGGGGTCGCGGCGGACGCTCGCTACACGTGGAGCGCCACGGAGGGGGCGGCGGTGGAGGGCGCGCTGGCCGGTCCTGGCAGCCAGCGCTGGCAGAGCCCCCGCCTCAGCCTGATGGGGACGCTCGGTCAGCCGGAGGACGGCGGGCTCGGCTGGCTGGGTGTGCAGACCTCGCCGGGCTTCACCCTGGTCTCGAGCCCGCTCGGCTCTCTGGACGGAGCGCCGCTGACCGAGCTCACCTTGAAGCCGGAGCTCCCGGTCAGCGCCGTCTTCGGGCTGGCCGGCGTCTCCGAGGAGCTCGGCCTGCCCTGGCGGAGGAGCGCGCGCATCTCCGCGGGCGCAGAGGCCTGGCTGGGCCAGACCTCAGGCCTCGGAGCGTGGTTGGCGCTCGGCTACTGAGGGCGGCCTCAGCGCGCGCTGGTCGCCGAGGCGCCCGAGTACTGCAGCACCATCCCACGGTTGCCGATGGCCCAGACGTTGCCGTCGCCAGCGCCATCGACGCCGTAGAGGTTGTTGGTCACGCCGGTCGGCAGCGCGGTCCACTCGGCCCCGTCATAGAGCCAGGCCTCGCCGTTGTTGCCGACCACGTAGACCTCGGTGCTCGAGGCGACGTAGACGTCCCACAGCGAGGTGTCGGTCGGGCTCTCCACCGCCGCCCAGGCCTCGCCGTCCCAGCGCAGGACGGTGCCTTCTTCGCCGACCGCCCAGAGATCGGTGTTGGAGGTGCCGTGGACGCCGTACAGGGTGCGCCGGCTGTCCAGGGCGTCGTCGATCCAGGTGTCATTGGCCAGGAAGGCGTAGTCGCCGTCCTCGCCGATGGCCATGGCGTTGGTCCCGTCGAACCAGACGTCGTTGAAGCGCCGGCCGGTGGCGACGTCCGTGTAGGTCCAGGCGCCCGAGGCGTTGGCGTAGACCCCGCCCCAGCCCACCGCCAGCAGGCTGCTGGACGCGGCGCCGTCCACGGCCAGGAGGTTCGCGGTGCCGATGTCCTCCGTCGTCCAGGCTCCGCCGGTGAAGCTGGAGATGAGGCCGACGTTCCCGACGGCGGAGAGGGTCAGCGAGGCGTCCGTGCCGGAGCCCCACAGGTCGTTGAGATCCTCGCCGTCCGTGTCGAGGCTCATCGAGGCCCACGAGTCAGAGCTTCGAAGCCAGGCTTTTCCGCCCTGCGATACCACCGCCACGCCGCCGGTGGGCGTCGCGTAGAGCCCCGTCAGCGTGTTGCTGGTCTCGATGCGCACCTCGGTCCACACCGGCGGGGCCTCGCCGGTGTCCGTGTCGGTCGTGCCGGAGTCCGTGTCCTGGGGTTGAGTGTCGCCGGTCTCCTGGCCGCCCGTGTCCTTTTCCGAGCAGGCGACCAGAGCCGTGAGAGAGAGGAAGAGAAGAATCGAACGCATGTCCACCTCAGCCCCGAAATCGAAGCCGGAGCAGCGACGGGTGTCAAGGGCCAGTGACGGATTAATCGTGGCGCGGCGCGAGCGCGACCCTCGGGGGCCGCTTCCCGAAGGGTCGGTGGGCGGTTATCCTTCTCCATGGCCAGCCCACCCAAGGGTCCTCTTCGTCGCCTCGCGAGCCTCAGCGGGCTCACCAGCCGCGTGACCTCGTCCTATGTGGGGCAGCGCCTCGTGGGCGCGTTTCAGGACGCCGAGGCGCGCCAGCAGACCATGGAGCGCCTGCACGTCCGCAACGCGGAGCGCATCGTCGAGACCGTCGGGCGCCTCAAGGGCGCGGCGATGAAGGTGGGTCAGTCGGTCGCCATGGTCGCGGGCTCCCTCGATCTCCCCGAGGAGGTGCGCGGCGTGCTGGGCCGGCTGCACGACAAGGTGGAGCCCATCCCCTTCGAGCAGATCCGCGAGGACGTCGAGGCCTCGCTCGGGCGGCCGCTCCTGGAGGCCTTCGCCAGCTTCGACCCCGAGCCGCTCGGCACGGCCAGCCTGGGGCAGGTCCACGGCGCGCGCCTGCCCGATGGGCGCGAGGTGGTGGTCAAGGTGCTGCACCGCGGGGTCGAGGGCAGCGTCGCCAGCGATCTGTCGGCGCTGAAGGCCGTGCTCGTGACGGGGCGTCTGCTCAACCGCGACCGGGCGGAGGTGGACGCGATGTTCGAGGAGATCCGGATCCGCCTCGAGGAGGAGCTGGACTACCTGCAGGAGGCGGCGAACATCGCGGACTTTCAGCGCTTCTTCGCCGGCGACGAGCGGGTGCGCATCCCCGGCGTTCACCACGGCTGGTCTACCGAGCGCGTCCTGACCCTGGACCGCCTGCCCGGCATGCCGCTCGAGACCTTCCTGCAGACCGCGAGCCCAGACGCGCGCCAGCGCGCGGGCGTGACCCTGGTGGACATGTTCTACCGGATGGTCTACAAGCACAACACGCTGCACGCCGATCCTCATCCGGGGAATTACCTGTTCGAAGCCGATGGACGCGTCGGCCTCCTGGACTACGGCTGCGTGCGTCGCTTCGACCCCTACTGGATCGCACACTACGCCAGCGCCGCCCTCGCGGCCGTCGCGCGCGACCGCCAGAGCTGCCTGGACCACTGTCGCGCCATCGACTGCCTGGACGCCGACGCGCCCGAGGCGGCCAACGAGGCGCTCTGGCGCTTCTGCGAGCTGCTCACCTGGCCCTACCGCCAGGGCGGCTACGAGCTCGGCGGCGAGCAGGACGAGGCGCTCTTCAAGGAGATCCCGGTCGCCATCGCGCGCCTCGTGCAGCACCGGCAGATCCACTCCACGCGGGAGCTGCTCTTCATGCACCGATCGCTGGGCGGCATCTACGCGCTCGAGCGGCGGCTGCGCCCGCGCGCCGCCTGGTTGACCCTGCTCGAGGCCCAGGCGAGGCCCGCGGCGGCCCTGCTGAGCTCGCTCTGATCGCGCGGCCGGCGACCTAACGCGCCAGCGTGGCCAGCAACGTCTCGGCCATCGTGCGATAGCCGGGGTCCTTCGCCGTGTCCCGAGCCTTCGCCGCCAGCGTCTTCGCCGCCTCGAGATCGCCCTCCTGGTGCGCGAGGTGGG
>CAZKWG010000857.1:0-3307 GCA_964556105.1 uncultured Enterobacterales bacterium
TGAAGTCCATCCTCGGGCGCGGGCGTGGCACGTTGGTGTTGGCCGAGCACACGGCTACGTGCTCAACGGCGCGAAGATGTGGATCACCAACGGCACCATCGCCAACCTCGCCATCGTCTGGGCCAAGCTCGACGGCATCATCCGCGGCTTCATCGTCGAGCGCGACGACCCTGGCTTCTCGGCGCCCGAGATGCACGGCAAGCACAGCCTGCGCGCCTCGGTCACCAGCGAGCTGGTCTTCCAGGACTGCCGGATCCCCAAGGACCGCATCCTGCCCAATGTCCAGGGCCTCAAGGGCCCCTTCGGCTGCCTGAACAACGCCCGCTACGGCATCTCCTGGGGCGCGCTGGGCGCGGCCATGGCCTGCTTCCACGCCGCCAAGACCTACTCGCTCTCGCGCATCCAGTTCGGCAAGCCGATCGCCAGCTTCCAGCTCATCCAGATGAAGCTCGCCACCATGCTGCGCGAGATCACCAAGGGTCAGCTCCTGGCCCTGCACCTCGGCCGGATGAAGGACGCCGGCACCCTCGTCCCCGAGCAGGTCTCGCTCGCCAAGATGAACAACGTGGACATCGCCTTGCAGATCGCCCGCGTCGCCCGCGACATCCACGGCGCCAACGGCGTCCTGGACGAGTACCCGGTCATGCGGCACATGGCGAACCTCGAGAGCGTCTACACCTACGAGGGCACCCACGACATCCACAACCTGATCCTCGGCCGCTGGATCACGGGCATCCAGAGCTTCGAGTAGCCCCGCGCGCGGGCGCTGTTCACCGAGCGAACTGCCGCTCGACGAGGCGCCTGTACAGGCCGTCCGACTCGAGCAGCTCCGCGTGGGTCCCCTGCTCGACGACGTGGCCCTGGTCGATGACGGCCACGCGGTCGGCGGCCTTGACCGTGCTGAGGCGATGGGCGATGACCAGCGTGGTCCGCCCCTCCATCAGGCGGTCGAGCGCCTCCTGCACGAGGTGCTCGCTCTCGGCGTCGAGGGCGCTGGTGGCCTCGTCCAGGATGAGCAGGCGCGGATCCTTGAGCAGCGCGCGCGCGATGGCGACGCGCTGCTTCTGCCCGCCGCTGAGCCGGACGCCCCGCTCGCCCACCAGGGTGCCGTAGCCCTCCGGGAAGCTGGAGATGAAATCATGGGCGTTCGCCGCGCGCGCGGCGGCCTCGACCTCGGCGCGCGAGGCGCCGGGGCGACCATATCGGATATTGTCCTCGATAGAGGTCGCGAAGAGGATCGGCTCCTGGCTGACCACGCCCACCTGCTCGCGCAGCCAGTCCGGCTTCAGCTCGCGGTAGTCCACGCCGTCCAGGACGATGCGTCCCTGCTGCGGATCGTAGAAGCGGCTGAGCAGGGCGGCCACGGTGGACTTTCCGCCTCCTGAGGGCCCGACCAGGGCGACCACCTCCCCAGGGCGAAGCTCGAGCTGCAGGCCAGCGAGCACCGGCGCGTCCGGGCGCGACGGATAGGCGAAGTGGACGTCCTCGAGCGCGATGTGGCCCTTGATCTGCGGCAGGTTGCGCGCGCCGCTCGCCACCTGGGGCTTGCGGTCCATCAGCGCGAAGACCCGCTCGCTGGCGCCGATGGCCTTCATCAGGTCCTCCCACAGCCCGGCCAGGGCGCCGACGCTGGCGGCCATGACCATCGTGTAGACCAGGAAGCTGGTCAGCTCACCGGCGCTCATCTGGCCGTTGACCAGCAGCACGCCGCCATACCAGAGCACGGCGCCGATGCCGCCGAAGCCCAGGAAGCCCATCGCGCCCGCGAAGATCGCGCCCAGCTTCGAGCGCTTCCGGGCCAGCTCGAAGGTCTTCAACACCGCCGCGCCATAGCGCTCGACCTCGGCGTTCTCCCTCGCGAAAGAGCGCACGGTGCGCACGCCGGAGAGCGTCTCCTCCGCCACGGCCGTCGCGCCCGCCAGCGCGTCCTGCACCTGGCGGGAGAGGTCGCGCAGGCTGCGACCGTAGATGCTCAGCCCCACGGCGATGACCGGCACCACCGCCATCATCATCAGCGTGAGCTTCCAGCTCGTCAGGAAGAGGATGACGATCGCGCCCAGCGCCATGATGGTGAAGCGCAGCGCCATCGACACGTTCACGGTGACCGCGTTCTGCACGACGGTGGTGTCGCTGGCGAGGCGGTTGGTCAGCTCGCCCGTGCGCTCGGCGTCGAAGAAGGCGATCTCCTGGTGGATGAGGGACGAGAACAGGTCCTTGCGGAGCTGCGCGACCACCCGCTCGCCCGCCACCGTGAACAGGTAGGAGCGGAGCCCGCCCGCGACGCCCGAGATGGCGAAGAGCAGGATGAGCAGGCCCACGGTCTGATCGACGACCGCGCGCCCCCCTCCCTGCGCCACGCCGTCCACCATGCGCTCCAGCACCTTCGGATAGGTGAGCTGCATCCCTGCGCCGATGAGGAGAAAAAACAGGCCGACGGCGAGGACGCGCGACTGGGAGCGCGCGAGCGCGGCGAGACGACGGAGATCGAGCTTGGAGGACATGGCCGCAAGCCTAGGTCCCGTTCGTGCACGGGCAAGGGGCGGGCCGCCGATCCTGCGCTCAGGTCTCGTTGGCGACGGTGTCGTCGGGCTGCAGGAAGAGCTCGACGTTGCCCTTGCCGTCCGGGCGCACGAGATCTTCGCGGAAACCAGCGGCGCGCAGCTTGCCGCGCAGGGTGCGCAGGTTGCGATCCCAGTTCTGGCGCAACACCTGACGATCGGCCTCGCCGCGCCAGATCTCGGCCGCGACGACCTCCCAGGGGGCGGGGGCGCCCATGTTCACCAGCTCGGACAGGATGTGCGCCGGGACGCCCGTGATCACCAGCGTCGGCTGGCCGAGGGACTCCAGGTGGACGGTCTCGTAGCGGGCGACGATGCGCACGGGCGGGTAGATGCGCCCCTGGAAGAAGGTGCTCTTCGCGCCGGCTGAGGCGATCGGCACCGCCACGACGCCCACCTCGATCCCGTCGATCTCCCACACCCGGCCCTCCTCCACGGTCTCGGGCGGCTGGTTGGTCAGGCGGATGCGCCAGCCGTCCGTGGTGCTGAAGACGTGGGCGGCGGCGCTGGCTTGAAAGCCGACGACCAGCTCGGGGAGGCCGGGCGGCGGGCGGGTCACGACGGAGTACACCGACGCCGAGAGCTCTTCGGGCTGCGCGCCGAGGCCGGTCAACGCCAGGACGTGGCTGGGGAGCTCCACCGCCTCCACCTCGAGCGGCACGCCCTGCGCCAGGAGGATGCGCTGGCCGGGCACGAGCACGAGTTCCGGGACGCGGCGCCCGTCCACCTCCATCGATCCGCGCAGCGCG
>CAZKWG010000858.1:0-3298 GCA_964556105.1 uncultured Enterobacterales bacterium
TCGCTTGAGCAGGACCGTGTGGCGCTTGAGCGCGCAGGGGACCTCTGGAGCGGCGGTGCAGCGTCCGAGACCCGTCTCGGAGTCCTTGGACAGGTCGCACCCGCTGAGCAGCGCGCCCAGCTCGCCGGCATGAGAGCAGCCGCTCTCATCGGCGAGCGCGAGCAGGCGGTCAGGCGAACACAGCTCGTCGGCGTCGGAGGGAGAGATCCCTTGGAGCACGCGCATGATCTGGAGGTCAGACCGGCGCTGGAACATCGTGGTCGCCACCAGCAGGCGGAACAGTGCGTCTGGCTCACCCGCCAGCAGCGCGTCGGCATGCACCGCGAAAGCGCCCACCCTGGCCGGATCCGTGAACATCCTGGCGACGCCGGGGTCGTCCTCGGTGCCGTGGTAGAGGTCGAGATACCATCGGGTGACCGCGCGCGTGATCGTGACCTGCGCCGCTGTCGGAGACGTGCCCGAGGTCCCGCGCGCTGGTGTCCGGTGTTCGCCGGTCTCGCTGTTCGCCATCGTGTCGATGTCATCGCTCCTTTATGAGTGAGCACGCTAACTCGTGAAGAGTGAGCGGCGCTCGGCGCCAGCGGACGTGGAGGTGATTGTACTGGCGACGGCCTCCACGACGGCCTCCATGGGCGCCATGGAGGTCGTGTGCGCCGAAGTGAAACGGCCTATGGCGCCCATGGCGCCCATGGCGCCCATGGCGCCCATGAACGCCCGACCATCGGCCAGGAACCTCCATGGTTGAATCCCATGGGCACCCATGGCGCCCATGGACGCGCGCCCACGGAGACCATGAATGGCCGCCATGGCCGCCATGGTCACCATGGGCTCCGCCCCGTCACAGCCGGTCGAGCGCGAGCACGAACACCGCCCCATCCCCACCGCCCGCGCCTGGCGCGCCCACGACCAGGTCCTCCCAGCCGAGCCCGTTGAAGTCGCCGCCCGCGTCCACGGCCTGCCCGAACCGGTCGCCCGTGGCCTCGCCGGTCAGCGTGAGGTCGGCCTCGTCCATGTCCGGGTCGCCGCGCACCGGACCGAACAACCCAGCGTCAGGCCCCAGGTCGCCGTCGTAGCCGGGCACGCCGACCAGGATGTCCGGCGTACCGTCGCCGCCGAGGTCCGCGCCGCCGGCCAGGTCGTAGCCGAACTGCTGGTCGTCCTCTTCGCCGTAGAGCTGGGCCTCGCCATCCTCGGCAAAGAGCACCTCACGGTCGTCGAACTCGGACAGGCCAGCGCCTGAGAAGAGGTGGGCCGCACCCGGAAAGTACAGGATCCTCGCGACTTTCGATGGCGCGCTGGAGCCGGCGGGGACCGTCACCGTGCCGGCGACCGGCCGCGTCACCATCAGCTGCGACGCGAGCACGCTTATGTGTGCGAGCGCGACTGAGCCATAATTCCTCAGTTTTCAGACGGGTGTCTGACTTTCTGAGCCTGGCGGGTTGCACGCCGCTCCGAATTATGTCCAGTTGAATGGGCCTCATCTGAGGGCACCGGTCTGCAGCAGGTGAGCGGCATCGCCGCTGATCCTGGCGGAGCTGTGCCCGGCGATCAGAGGTGTCGTTCCATGCATCCATCCACACTCGGAGCTCAGATGACCGAACTCTCACGCCCGCCGCTCGAACAGGGCACCGCCCTCACGCAGCTCTGGGAGGCCGCCGACGATCTCCGCGCCGCTCAGGCGGAGCTCGCCTCCCGCGTCCAGGACCACAGCATGGTGGTCTTCTCCTATGTCCGAGACATCGCCAGTGGCGGTGAGCCCGACCCGGCCGAGCTGCTTCGCTCCCACGGCCAGATCGAGACCCTCGTCCAGCATGTCAACGACCGCCTGGCCGCCGGCCAGGACGCGCTCTCGGAGCTGCGCTTCGGGCTGCTGGCACACCCAGACGCCGAGCCGTCTCTGGAGGCCCGCGCCATGGAGCACCTGCGCGAGCGCTTCCGGCGGCGGGCCACCACCACCGATGGCCCGCTCCCCGAAGACCCCCGACCGAAAAGACAGGAAGAGCGCGACTGATTAGGGCGGCGGCCCATCACGACGAGGAGACCCATGACCGCAGCCACCGCCACCCACGTCACCCCATGCTCCCCGCCCTACGACCCGGAGCGCTCCAGCGTGATCGCGCTGGAGCGCTTCATCCTGGCCACCCGCGACTCGGGCTACCGGGGGACCGCCGCCGCCATCGCCGAGCTGATCGACAACGCGCTCCAGGCCGGCGCGCGCACGATCCGCGTCCAGGTCGATGAGGAGGACGGCCCACTGCCCCTGCGCGTGAGGGTCCAAGACGACGGCGAAGGCATGGACGGTGAGACGCTGCGCGAGGCGCTGCGCTTCGGCGGCAGCAGCCGCTTCGACGACCGCGCCGGGCTCGGCCGCTACGGCATGGGGCTCCCCAACGGCTCGCTGAGCCAGGCCCGCCGCCTGGAGGTCTACTCCTGGCGCGGGCGAGCGCCGCTGCACGCCTGGCTCGATCTGGACGAGATCGCGGCCGGGCGCCAGCGCGTCGTGCCCGAGCCTGCGGCATCGCCGGTGGTTGAAACCGTCAGCCCCATGGGCCCCCACGGCACGCTGATCGTCTGGCGTCGCTGCGACCGGCTCGACCTGCGACGCCCCTCTGCGCTCGTGCGGCGGCTGCACCAGCACCTCGCCCGCGTGTTTCGTTACTTCCTCTGGGATGGGGCGACGATCGAGGTGAACGGCGAGGCCGTCACCCCCTTCGACCCGCTCTACCTGCGAGGAGACGGCCGTGCCGCCACGGCGCGCCTCTACGGAGAGGCCCTGGTCTACGACGTGGACTGCGAGCTTCCCGACGGACGACGCGCCGCAGGTCGGATCTCCGTCACGCTGTGCGAGCTCCCGGTCGCCGCGTGGCACGGGCTGTCCAACGACGAGAAGCGCGCGCTGGGCATCGCGAAAGGCGCCGGCGCCTCCGTGATCCGGGCGAGCCGCGAGATTGACCACGGCTGGCTGCTGTTCGGCGACAAGCGACGGGAGAACTACGACGACTGGTGGCGCTGCGAGATCCGCTTCGATCCTTCGCTCGACGAGCTGTTCGGGGTGACCCACACCAAGCAGCAGGTCACGCCCTCCGACGCGCTGCGGCGGCTCCTGGAGCGGGACCTGGAGGCCGCCGCGCGGGCGCTCAACGGGCGGGTGCGCGCGGCCCACGAGGCCCTCGCCCAGCGTGCGCGCTTCGTGACCTCAGAGCGCCGGGCCGGGATCGTCGAGCGGCGCATGGAGCCGCTCCCGCCGCCCACGCCCGCCGAGCGCGTCGCCGCAGACCGCCTCACCGCGCGCCACCCA
>CAZKWG010000859.1:0-3298 GCA_964556105.1 uncultured Enterobacterales bacterium
GTGCCCAGGCTGCGGATCTTCGCGTCCAGGAAGCTGAGCAGCGACGTCGGGTTCAGGAGCGCCTGCGTCGCCTGGAAGAGGAAGGTCTTGTTGGCCGAGCCGCCGCCCTTGGTGATGAAGAGGAACTTGTAGGCGTCGCCCTGCGTGGCGTAGAGCTCGATCTGCGCCGGCAGGTTGGTGCCGGTGTTGACCTCGTCGTAGACGCCGAGCGGGGCGAGCTGCGAGTAGCGCAGGTTGGTCTCGGTGTAGGTGCGGAAGACGCCGCGGGCGATGTCCTCCTCGTCGTTCCCGCTGGTCCAGACCTGCTGGCCTTTTTTGCCGATGACGATGGCGGTGCCGGTGTCCTGACAGGAGGGCAGCACCATGCCGGCCGCGACGTTGGCGTTCATCAGGAGCTGGCGCGCGACGAAGCGGTCGTTGGGCGAGGCCTCCGGGTCACGCAGGATCGCCGACACCTGGGCGAGGTGGCCCGGCCGGAAGAGGTGGGAGATGTCGCGGATGGCCGCGCTGGTCAGCAGCGTCAGCGCCGAGCCGTCCACCTCCAGGATCTTCTTGCCCTTGTAGAGGCCCTCGCTGACGCCGTCCTGGCTGAGCCGCCGATAGGGCGTCTCGTCGTGGTCGAGGGGGAACATCTCTTGAAACTGGAACTCGGGCATGGGGCTCTCCGGATCGCTGACCTTTGTCCTAACCCGCCCCGCGACCTCAGCGCGGGAGCCTGTAGCCGGTGATGCCCGTCGACTGGCCGACGATCAGCACGCCCTTCGTCACGGTCCAGGCGCCCGCGTCGGGCAGCTTCCAGGTCGGCTTCCCCTCGCCGTCCAGCCCGAACAGCCCGAGCGCCGTCTCCACCACCGCGCCCGAGCCGGCCGCCGCGACGTCCAGGGCGGGCGTGGCCAGCGGGATCCGCGCCTTCTTCCCGTCGGCGCCGGTGTGCACGACGTCGCCGCCCTCCACCGACCAGGGGCCCCGCGCGCGGACGGGCGGGCTCGGGCTGACCCCCGGCGCGGCCTCGAACCAGCGCACGGTCTGCTGGTCCAGGTCCACGACCGCTCGCTGGCCGCCCACCACGGCGTCCAGCGATCCGTTGGTCCGCACGGAGAGGGCGCTCGCCGGCCCGGGCAGGGACATCCGCGCCACCCGTTTGCCGCTCGAGTCCACCCTCACCAGATCCCAGCCCGCGGCGATGATCGCGCTGCCATCGACGTCCTGGATGATCTCGGTCGCTCTCGCGCCCGGGACGATCCACTCTGAGCTGTAGAGCGGGAGCTGGCCGAGCGAGGTGAGCGGGTCGCCCTTGGGCGTCAGGCTGGCGATGTCCAGGCGCACCTGGTGCGGGCCGATGGGGCCGCTGCGGCGGGCGAGGAGATCGCCCTGGGCCGAGGTGTAGCGCAGGGTGGGCCCGCGGGTCGTGTCGGCGAGCTGGCCCACCGCCAGCAGGCGGATCTCGCCCGCGCAGGCGTCTTCTGCACGTTTGCGGGCGTAGATGGCCTCGGACATGCGCGCGGCCATCGCCGCGGTGCTCGGCGCGAGCAGCAGACGGGCGTGGCAGGCCGGCGCGTACGTGCCCTCGGCCCAGCCCTCGAGGTCGTCGTCGATGTCCTGCAGCAGGATGGCGCCCTCGGGCCCGAAGGTGCCGGGCCGGGCCTGAAGGGTGTCGCCCGAGAGGGTGACGAAGCGGGGCTTTCCCACCACGGCGCGGGGGGCGAGGGCGAGCACCGCCTCGCGGCCGAGCACGCCGAGACCCGCGAGCAGGGCCGGGGAGCGCGCGGCGATCGCGCCCCGGATCGCCGCGTCTCTCGCCGCCTCGGCGTCCTCTGCCGCCTGCGCCGTCGCGCTTCGTGGATCGCAGACGGCCTGCGCGCGGGCCTGAAGCCAGCGCTCCAGCGCCCCGTCCACCGGCGAGGCGAGGCGCGCGCAGCCCAGCTCGAGATCGACGGTCGCCGCCCTCCCTCCGTCCCCATGCACGATGAGGACGCCCTCGCTGGCGCTCATCTGCTCCACCGAGAGCAAGGGGATCGGCACCTCGCGCGCCCGGTCGGGCTCCAGCAGCAGCACCTCGCCAGGGAAGGCGAGGGCGAAACCCGACCCGGTCGCGACGGCCGACTGGGCGGGGCCCTGGACAGTGAGCTCGCGCAGCAGCTGGCCCTCGCGGTCGCGCAGCGCGACGTGGCTCTCGGTCCAGAGGCCCTCGCGGGTCACGCTCCAGAGGGCCAGCCCGCGCTCGGCGAGGGCGAGCCCGTCAGGGATGGTCGGCAGGGTCGCCACCTTCGTCAGGCGACCCTCGCCCACCCAGAGCGCGGCCTGCTGGTCCACCACCGCCGCCGTGTCCCCGTCGCGCGCGACGAGCACCGCGCTCTTCTGGAGGGCGCGCGGCGCGAGGCCGGCGACGTCGAGGGCGAGGAGGAGCAGCAGCATGGGATCAGGATAGCAGGGCGCCCACCTGTTCAGGAGTGGGCGCCCGCGAGATCACTACATGTCGCAGGTGGTGCCGAGCTCGGAGGGGTTCTCGACGATGTCGCCGTACATGCCGGCCAGCGCCTGGATCAGCGTGTCGGCGGGGTACTCGCCGGTGAAGCCGTCGGAGTAGGGCACGCCGAGCGTGTCGAGGGCCGCGAGCAGGTCGTAGACCAGCGCGTAGAAGTCGCCGTCGGTGACGCCCATGCCCGCGTGGGCCTCGAGCATGGAGCGGCCGGTGTAGGCGCAGTAGCCGCCCGTGGCGTTGCAGACCTGCTCCACCAGCAGCCGGCGCAGGTTCTCCAGGTCGGTGCTGCCGAAGAAGCAGTTGATGCTCGTGTCGGCCGCGACGTTGACCAGGAAGGTGTCGATCACCAGGCCCACGGCCGCGTAGCCGCCGAGCTGGTTGAAGAGCACCGTGTCGCCGGCGGGATCCTCGACGATGTCGCCGTACATGCCGGCCAGCGCCACGATCAGCCGGTCGGCCGGCAGGTCGCCGTCGAAGGTGCCCGTGGTGTAGGGGACGCCGAGCGAGTCGAAGGCCGCGAGCAGGTCACCGACCAGCGCGCCGAACTGCGCGTCGGTGATCGCCATGCCGGCGTGCGCCTCGAGCATGGAGCGGCCGGTGTAGGTGCAGCCGCCGCCGGTCGCCGCGCAGATCTGCTCGTTGAGCAGGGTCTTCAGCCCGGGGATGTCGGTACCGGCGAACATCCAGTTGATCTCGGTGTCTGCGGCGACGTTGGCGATGAAGGCGTCCACGACGGCCGCGACCGCGGCTTCGCCGCCGAGCGCCTCGTAATCGGTGACCTCGCCTTCGCCTTCGCCTTCGCCTTCGCCTTCGCCT
>CAZKWG010000860.1:0-3297 GCA_964556105.1 uncultured Enterobacterales bacterium
ACCCAGGCCGCGCCGTCGGAGATCGCGCCGCCGGCCCAGTCCAGACCCGCGCCGAGCTTCTCCTTGGCCCAGGCCGCCGCGCCGGTCTTGTCGGCGAGCGCGTGGGCCAGGTAACTGCCGGCCATGCCGCCGAGGAAGCCGAGACCGGCGCCCACCAGCGTGCCAGCGCCCGGGATGATCGAGCCCAGCGCCGCGCCCGCGGCCGCGCCCGCCATGCCCGCGCCGACGCCGACGCCCGTGTCGACCACGGTGTTGGCGACCGCCTGCCCGCCCGTGATGTCCCCGTTGGCGTACGCGTTGGCGTTGTTCCAGGCGGACATGCCGCCCTCGATGACGCCGCCGACGATGCCGCCCGCGCTGGTGGCGCCGCGGCCCGCCGCGATGAGCGCGTCCGTGGCCAGCGCGCTGCCCGCGCCGACCGCCGTGCCCACGCCGGTGTCCAGGGCCACCTGACCCAGACTGATGTCCTCGCCGTTGGCCATCCGGTACAGATCGGTGCCCAGCGAGGTGAGACCGCCGCCCACCGCGCCGTAGCGCACCGAGCTGGCGCGCCCGGGAGGCGTCGGGTCCTTGGCCGTCACCGGCCGCAGGGTCGAGCCCGGCCCGTGCTCGATGGGGCCGACCACGTTCGGCGAGGTGTCCAGGCCCATCCCGGCGATGGTGGAGTTGGGCGCACCCGAATTCGCGCGAACCGTAGGACCGGCCGTCCCCGTGGCGTCGTAGGGGGTCACCGTCCTGGGCCGGATCGCGTTGGGCTTGTTGTTCCTGGGGATGATGTCGATCTGCTCACCGCCCGTGGCCGAGGGCACGCGCACCGCGCCCGCGCCGGCGTCCGTGGCGCCCTTGCCGACCTGCTGGGTCATGCTGTAGGGATGCTCGCCGAAGAGGTTCCACAGGCGACCGGGGCCGGCCTTGCCGACGTGCGGCGTGAGGGTCTCGGTCATGCCCGGGATCTGCGCCGCCGCCTGCGTCACGTTGGCCACGCCGCCCTGACCCGTCCTCGGGTTCATCCTCGTCTTGTACTGCGCCTCGACCATCGTGCGGTTGGCCATGCCGTTGTAGGCGCCGGCCTCACCGACGCTCATCGCCTGGGTCGGCGAGGTGTAGATCAGCTGCTGGCCCGAGGCGTTGTAGCGCCCACCCCAGCCCGCGCCGTGCGAGGCGTCGAACATCGACGATGCGTAGTTCGACCCTACGTTTCGATACACCGATCCGTTGAAATTCGAGCGCGGCGCGTTCGCGCCCAGGTTGTAGGCCTGCTGGTGCATGGCCTGAACCGCGCCCTCACGACCCATCGCGCCCGCGGTGCCGTACTGACCGCCCGTGGCTCCCGCGCCAAGAAGGCGGTCAAACCAGGAAGGCTCAGACTCTTGCTCGGGGACCTGAGATCGCGTCAGAGACATCGCTACACCTCACGGGCAGATGACCACTCTTCAAGTCTACTACATGTCGGTCCCACCTTCGCGCTGCACCGAAAAAAATTGCGGGCGCCGCAGGGCGCCGGTGCGAGCCCACGATTCGGGCGCTCACGGCGGCGCGGCCGTGGTATGCAGTCTGACCCGACCATGGCCGATCGCTCCCCCCTCAAACGCCTGACCTCCCGCCTCGGGCTCGACGCGCTGGGCCGCGGTGCGCTCGGCGAGGACGGCGGGGGGCGCCTGCAGGAGCTCGGTCGCCGCGCGGCGCCCTTCGCCCGCCTCGCCCGCATCGACAGCAGCGTGCTGCGCGCCTGGCTGCGCGGGGTCGGCGCCATCGAGAACGCCCTGGGCATGGCGGAGGCGAGCGCGTTCACCGACCTGGTGACGAGCACCGCCGAGCAGGACCCGGGGGTGGCGCGCATCCTGGCCTTCAACATGCCGGACCACCTCGCGCGGGTCCCTCCTGCGCAGCGCGGCCGCTACGTCGCGCTGCTCAAGGGGGTCGGCAAGCAGCTCCCCGACGCCCTCCCCCTCGCGGCCCGCACCCTGCCCGACCTGCTCGGCCGCATGGACGACGACAGCCTGGTCCGCCACCTCGCCAGCGCGCTCACCCTGTTCGCGAGCTCGTCGCAGAAAGCCGAGAGCTTCCTCAAGCTGGAGAGCGCGCAGGGGCAGGCGTCGGCGGCGGCGCTGGAGCGCGGGATCCGCCTGGCCGACGTCTCGCGCACGCTGACCCACTACGCGCGCGCCCACTGCGGCGAGGACGTGCAGGTGCGCCCCGGCGACGACCGCGCGTTCACCGACGGGCGCCACCTCTACCTGCCCGAGCGCATGGCCCGCTTCGGGGACGAGCGAGACCGGCTGATCTATCGCGTGCTCACGGCGCGCAACGCCGGCTTCCTGGAATTCGGGACCATGGACCTCGATCTGAGCGCCATCCCGGGCGACTGGCCCACCCGGAAGACGGACGAGATCGAGATCGAGCGCATGCTGCGGGCCTTCCCCAACGTCTCGCTGGCCCGCGACCTCTTCCTCGTCCTGGAGGGCGCGCGCGTCGAGGGGCGCGTGCGCAGCGAGTACCCCGGCGTGGCGCGGGACATGGACACGCTGGCGGAGACCTGGAGACCCGAGCGCCCCGATCCCGCCGGCCTCGCCCCCGCCGAGCAGGCCGTAGAGATCGTCGCCCGCGCCGCGCTGGGCCTGTCGCCGCCGACGCTCAGCGATCAGGCCGTGGCCGACGCGGGCCTCGAGGCCGCGCAGATGATCAGCCGGGTGCGCGCGCCCGACGCGACGGTGGCCGACACGGTCGCCGCGTTGCAGCTCGCCTTTGCGCCTATCTACGCCCTGCTGGAGCGCGCCCGCCCCCCCGGGAGACCGCCCCCCAGCAGCGGCGGCGGGGAGAACGGCCGGCCCGACCGCGGCGACCGCGGCCAGGGGCAGGACCCCGACGGCCGCCAGCGGGGGAGCCCCGGCAGCGAGCGCGCCGAGGACGAGCTCTCCTACCGCCCCTCCCAGCGCGACCCCTTCGGCCCCGAGCTGCGCACCGAGCGCCTCGGTGAGCAGGAGCGCCAGACCGAGCAGCGCGCCGCCGCCCTCCATGAGGCCCTGCGCGCGCGCGACCCCGACGCCACCCGCGCCGAGGCGCGCTCTGCCGCCCGCCGCGCCGAGCGCGACGGCTCCACCTACGAGGAGATGGCGGCCTTTCTGGACCGCATGCAGGCGCCCGGCGGCCCGCTGCAAGAGCGCGACCCGCTCGCCGAGGCGGCGAACCTGCCCGTCGGCAACACCACCGGCCAGGCCCTCGACGCGGACGCGGAGGCGAAGCCCACCGTCCACCTCTATCCAGAGTGGGATCTCACCCTGGAGGACTACAAGCCAC
>CAZKWG010000861.1:0-3296 GCA_964556105.1 uncultured Enterobacterales bacterium
CCAGCCAGCCCCGCGCTCCGCCCCAGTTTCGCGGACGAGGGCTCTTTGGCGGGCCTGAGGGGTCAGGCTGGTGAAGTCCGATCTGCCCGTGCTTGACGCGATAGTCGATGTGGGCTCCTCCTGTTGAGAGGGTGATGCGCTCGACCAAATGGTCGAGCGCTTCGCGGCGGTCCTGGAGCGGGCGGTTGGTCCAGGCTTCGAGGACGGCGGCGCGGAAGCGGGCTGGATCAACCTGCTCGGGGGTCGGGAGGGCGCGGCGCTCGGGCAGGCTGGCGAGGCGCAGCTTGAGGTGCTCGCGCTGGTCGCGCAGCGGGGCGTTGATGGCGCGGGCGTCTTCTTCTGAGAGGATATCGGCGGCGACCTGGAGGCCGATCTTGCGGATACGCTGGTCGAGCTGGGCGATCTCGTCGGCGAGACGGGCGCGCTCGTGCTGGAGCTCGTCAGGCTGATCGGCGAGGGCGGCGCTGGCCTCGTGGATGAGGGCCTGGACGTTCTCGGGGGTGAGCACGTCGTCGTGGATGAAGGCCAGGAGGGCGGTGTCCAGCTTGTCCACGCGCACAGTCAGACCGGTGCAGAGGGACTTGTTGTCCGCTCGGGTGCGGCAGGTGTAGTAGTGACGCGCGTTGCCGGTCTGGCCGCCCGCGGTGATCATGACGCGACCGCCGCAGGAGCCGCATCGCAGCCAGGGCGTGAGCAGGCCGCGCTCGCTCATGTGGATGGCGTGGTTGCCGTTGCCGCCCTCCTCCTTGGCGCGGTCCTTGAGCTTGCGCAGCGCGGCGACCTGGGTGAACTGCTCGTCTGTGACGGCGGCCTCGTGGGTGTCGCGGGCGACGATCTCGCCTTTCTGCGCGATGTGGCCGCAGTAAGCTGGGTTCATGAGGATGAGCTGGATGTGCTTGGGTCGCCAGGTGCCCTCGAAGCGCTCTCGCGGGAGGCCGTCGCGACAGGGCGGGCGGACGCCTTCGAGGGTGAGGCGCTCGGCGATGCGCTTCTGGCCGTCTTTGCCGGTGAGGTAGTCGGCGAAGATGCGCTGGACGGTCTCGAATGCGGCGCGGGTGTCGTCGGTGACCTGGAGGCGGGAGCCGCCTTCGACTTTGTGGAGTGTGTAGCCGTAGGGTGGGAGCCCGTTCTGCCAGAAGCCGCGCTCGGCCTGGGAGCGCATGCCGCGGACGACGTTGCGGGAAAGCTCTTCGCTGTAGCGCTCGGCCAGCCACGCGAGGATCGGGCGGATCAGCTTGCGGAAGCTGCGATCACCGGCGTCTGGCTCGGTCAAGGAGATCACGTCGATGTCGGCCTCGTCGAGGGTGGCCAGCGCGCGGAGGCAATCGAACATGTTGCGGGCGATTCGGCTGAAGGCCCAGACGTACAGGCGGTCGACCGTCGGGGGGCGTTGGCGGGATCGGCCCTGGCGGGCGTCGCGCTGGGCCTCGGCGGCGCGGAGGAGATCCTGGTAGGCTTTGCGCTTCTTTGCGGTGCGGCCGGAGATCCCCTCGTCGATGAACCAGTTCTCCGGGGGGATGATGACGCCGTCGGCCTGGGCACGACGGGTGATTTCATCACGTTGCTGATCGATTGACTTGTCTTGACGAGGGTCGCTGCACCGCAGGTACGCGGCTCCGATCATGGGCATGGGGTACTCCTGAATTGCTCAGGGTGTAGTTGACATAACTATTGGCTGGTCTGCAAGAGGGCAGACTGAAGATCCGCCAACGTGAGCGCCGAGGCCCAGCCGCCGAGGGTGGTCACGCCGGCCGCGGTGAGGCTGTCGCCGACGGTGGCGATACGCGGCCGGGCGCGGGACGCTTCGTCGAGGGCGTGGACCAGGCCCAACATCAACAGCCACCCATTGAACGGTTCGAGCCTACGCTGACCCAGGCGACGCAGGTCGCCACGGAAGTCCTGGTTCGCGGCGATGGGCAGCTCGGCTACCGGCCGGATGGCGCCACCAGGTGGCCACAGCTCTATCCGCGGCTCGCCGGCTGGACCCGAAGGTGGATCCCCCCGCCAGCCCTTCGGCCCATGGAACGCCAGCCAGCCCGGCGCTTCCACCTGGGACAGCGTAAGCATCCACGACCACCCTGTGCGCGTCTCCAGGCACAGCTCCTCGATCAACGCTCCGACAGCTCTCATGGTCTCCTCCTCACCTACTTGGATGGGTTCAGGTGTTCCGGGGTTCGCAGGCGTCCTGCGGGCGCTCTCCGGGGTGTGGCGGCGCTGCGCAGGGGCGCGCGCTGGACACGAACCAGAGTACACCAGCTCAACACGATTACGGTTTGCGAAAACGTAAGGACCACGGCCGAGACATGGAGGATCGCGCGTTAAGGTAGAGAGGACGCTCGGGAGTGCGAGGAAAGGAATTTCTGGCTCTTGCCCTAGCAAGAGCGAAATCGAAAACAGGATCGAATCTTGATGGCAGAAACTTTAGATTCGGCGAGCGAATCAGCGATCCAGGTCGGGGTTCGCGAACTGTTGCCTTCGGTGGCGCAATGTATCGGATCTGCACAAGTGCGCGGTGATTCGTATTCTGTACACAACGCGAATCACCGGTCATGACATGACGGGCCGGACACCCTGGCCTGAGTAGGCGACAAGGGCGACAAGGAACCGATACTCCGTGGAGATTGGGCCTCGTCGGACGAGCTGATCGGCTGGAGATTCTCACGTGCAGTAAGTTGCAGTAACCACCACTCTCAGGACACAATTCGGCAATTGACATCGCCCACGGGTCCGCACCAGAACTCCTGACATGACATGCAGCGCGACAACCGCGACAAGAGACCGTCTAACCTGGAGGCCAGCCTGGGCACCGGTCCCAACATGACATGGTCCCCGGGGCGTCCACGTGGCCGGCTCGTCATAGCGGTCGTGGACCGGCAGTTACCCATCGAGCGTCGGCGCAGCGCAGCTCTCTCGCGCCCCAGGCCGGCCGGCAGGTCATGGTCAGCAGCAGGGGCAAGCGCGCGAGCGCGCTGGTCTGCCAGCGCCAGAGGGTGCGCACCACCCCGGCGTCGTACAGGATCTGCCGCTCGCCCTGACCCGTGGCGTGGGGGCGAGCAGCCCGTAGGCCTCCTCGGGATCCCTGTGCGGCGGGTCGCACATCCGCGCGCGCCACGCCCTTGGGACTTCGCGCACCTCAGCACCCGGGGTCAGGGCTGTGCTGTAGAGAACTGTGATCGACAAGCTCAAACGCCCAGAGTCCTGCCCTATGCGGGTCATCGTCCTCCCTGCCCTCCCGCCACCCCGTTGACAGCCCGACCCCCTGGTATGCCTTTTGCAAAGCAGGTTCTCCGGGGTTG
>CAZKWG010000862.1:0-3294 GCA_964556105.1 uncultured Enterobacterales bacterium
TCACGTCCTGACGCGCCTGGTCAAGCGGTACGGGCTCGCGGTGCGAGGGCGCAGCGCCTGATCCCCGCGCCTGATCCCCGCGCCTGATCCCCGCGCCTGATCCCCGCGCCTGTTCACGTACGCCCGGTGGTGTGCGCGCGGGAATGTACGACCATTGAAAGTAAAAATTCGGTCGACTCATATCAACGGAAATTCCCCACAGATCGCTGAGACACACGGCCGGGTGTGTGAAAGTAGCCCATGAGGGATGTCTCGCTCGACTGACTGCGAGACGTCAACCCACTACTATAGGCTCCGCGGACGGCACCGCCAACGAGTCCAGTGAGTCCTCCCGATGCCCTCCGGCGGGGTGGCTCGGACCTTGTCGTGGATGTCCGCAACGCTTCGTATCCTCTGGCACCGGGTTTCTTATGCGCAGCATCTCGATCACAGCGCGGCTCCTGCTCATCGCCCTTCTTCTCTCCATCCCCGTCGTGGTGCTGGTCTACATGCTCTCCTCGGAGCAGCAGAAGGCGATCACCTTCGCTGAGGCCGAGCGGCGCGGCGTCGAGTACCACGCCCCCGTGCGCGCCTTGATGGAAGACCTCGTCAAACATCGCACCGCTGGCGCACGTTATCTGGCCTCTAACGGTGCGAATCGAGATGCGCTGCTCCAGCTTCAGTCGGAGGTGGACGAGAGTCTGGCTCGCCTGGCCGAGGTGGATGGGCGGCTGGGCGCCGAGATGCAGACGACCGCGCAGTTCACCAGCCTGCGCAAGAGCTGGGATGATCTGCGCGGGCAGGTCATGGGCTGGACGGCCACGGATCTGCCGCTTTACCTGTCGATCCACAACCAGGTCAACTACGATCTCGTCCGGCTGGCCAACAAGATGGGGAACCACTCCAACCTCATTCTGGACCCGGACATCGACACGTACTACCTGATGGACGCGACTCAGTTCAAGCTGCCGACGCTGCTCGATCAGGTCGGCCAGCTCCAGACGCATGGGATCATCGTCATCGAGCTCTACGGGGTGTCCGGGGATCGCCTCAGCGAGGAGGAGACGGCGAAGGTCCGCGAGGTGGTCGCAGCCAGCCGGGCGCAGATCGAGAGCGCGGTCATTCGCTCTCAGAGCGTGCTGGACGAGGGGCAGGTCAACCTGCAGTACGCCTACGCGGCGAACCCCGGGCTGCGGGCAAACATGAGCGGCCCGGGTGACGCGCTGAAGCAGAGCGTCACCGACGTGATCGACCTCACGCGCCTCAAGCTGACCCGCGCGCCGCAGGTGGACGCCTCCGCCTGGCTCGGGCAGACCGATCGCGTCCTCTCGGGCGGGCTCTCGATGTTCGATGTCTCGCTGGCCAACCTGGACAACGGGTTGAAGGTGCGCATCGAGCACGCGAGCGGCGCCAGGACGGTCGCGCTGGGCTCGGCGGTGGCGGTCCTGGCCTTCGCGCTGGGCCTGGTGATGCTCATCGCGCGCAGCATCACGGTTCCCCTCGCTCGCCTCTCACACGCGGCAGAGCAGGTCAGCACAGGCAACCTCACCGCGCCCATCGATCTGGAGGGCGGGGACGAGATCTCGGTGCTGGCGGCGCAGTTCAATCGGATGCGCGAGAGCATCCGACTCGCGGCGGACCACCTTGGCAGCGCGTTCTGACACCGGGATGAGCGGGCATTTTCCCGCTCGCGATGGTCGGAGAGGCGAATATGCATGCCCCGGTCCCCCAGGACTCCGGTAGCAGAAAGCAGGCCCACCCCCTCGTAGGGGGCGCTCAACCTGCTCGCGCTCAGTGGACACCGCTCCTTCGGCTGGCGCGGGGTGGCACGGCCCTGGTCTCGATCGGCTGCTCGCAGGGCCCCAGGCCGGAGCTGGGCGTGATCAAGGCGCTGCTGCCGGAGCTGGTCGGAAACGCCGATCTCGTGGCGAGGATGCGCGACGAGGCGGCGATCACGGCCTCGATGGTGCACGCCGGGCTACCCCGGGTGCTCGGCAACCTGGACGAGGGCGGCAGCCCGGGCTTCGTCCTGGAGCACATCCACGGTCAGAGCCTGTACCGGCTGCGAACGCGGCTGGCGCGGGTCGGGATGGCCTGGCCCGAAGGGGTGCGCGAGCACATCTACCAGCGTCTGCTGGAGGCGCTGGGGCACGTCCATGCCTCGCCGGATCTGGACGGGCGCGCGGCCTCCGTGGTGCACAGGGACGTGTCACCGGAGAACCTGCTGCTCACCTATGATGGCCGGGTGGTGCTCATCGACTTCGGCGTGGCCACGACGCGCGCCCGCCGTCGGCCGGAGATCTGCGGGAAACCCCGCTACATGTCGCCTGAGCAGGCGCGCGGCGCAGAGCAGGATCTACGCGCCGATCTCTTCGCGGTCGGGCTGATGCTCCTCGAGGACTTCGGGGCGGTCTCGGCCTGGGGGTCGGCGCGCCCCGATGAGATCCTCTCCTATCTCCGCAGCCTTCGTCCGCTCCCGACGACCCAGGGGATGCTGCCGGGTCCGCTGGCGGCGCTCGTGGATCGCGCGTGCGCTCCCCAGCCGGCCCAGCGGCCTGCCAGCAGCGAACAGATGGCGTTGGAGCTGGAGGAGGCCGTGGGGCCCGGCCTGGATTCGGCCTCGCCGCTCCGCGAGCTCATGGATCGCCTGTTCTCAGCCGAGCGCGTGCTCTTCGAGCGGAAGCTGCACACCCTGATGGTGCGCACCTTTGGCGCCCAGGAGAGCCGGCCCACCCTCCAGACCCAGGCGCGGATCGCTCCGGCACCGGGGCCTGCGCCTGAGGAGCCCAGGGCCGTCGAGCCCACGCCCTCGGAGATCCAGCCCGAGGCGCTGAAGGTGATCCAGCGCCTGCTCGAGATGTCCGGGGTCGTGGCCGCTTCCGCAGCTACGCTGGGCCCCGATGACCTTCAGCGCCGATCCGGCGATCCATCGCAGATGGCGCTGCCGCTGGTGACGGCGGTGGTCGAGCTCGCGCACGACATCGTGCCGAGCCGTACGGGACGCACCCTCTTCGTCCGGGGCGCCCAGCAGCGGCTGATGGCCCGCGCCGGCGGAGGGCGGATCGCGTTCGCGGTGCTCTCGTCGGAGGCGCAAGAGCGAGAGCTTCGTGTGGCGTTGAACGCCGCGCTTCTCCAGCTCCCTGGTGGTGAGGCCCCGCTGGCGGCCTCCCTGTCCCTCTCCTTCGTGTCCGAGGCCGCTGACGCCTGCGGGATAACGCTGGTCGCTATGTCAGAAGAGGTACCTATGGATAGCGCAAAAGACATCCTGGACAGAACCCAGAACATGAAGTCGCTGGTCGTCATGCGCCGCGAAGG
>CAZKWG010000863.1:0-3291 GCA_964556105.1 uncultured Enterobacterales bacterium
GCTTCGCCTGGGCCCTGCTCTGTGGGGCGCCGCCGTTCGGGCGCGAGAGCCCGCTCGAGGCGCGACGTGGGCACCTCTACCGCCCGCTGCCGCCCTTCGAGTCCGCCGTCTCCATCCCCATAGGGCTGGAGGACTGGCTGCACCGGCTGCTGGAGAAGGACCCCGCCCGGCGCTTCCGGCGCGCGGCGGACGCCCACTGGGTGTTGAGCAGCCTGGGCGGCCCCCTGACCGTCTCGCTGCGCGGTCCGGCCGATGAGCGCGACGACATGCCGACGATCCTGGGGAGCCTGGGATCGAACACCACGCTGGGGCGCTCGCTGAGCACGACCAGCCGGCATCGGGCGCGCAGCGCGGACACGACGCTCACCGGCAGCTTCGACGCTGGAGCGCGCACCTGGAAAGAGGGGCTGGACGAAGCGTTCACGATGACCGGCCAGCAGATCCCGGAGGAGCTCGACGAGGAGAGCTCCTCCCTGATCCTGCTCCACCAGACCTTGCAGAACAGCCGGCCGCCGCCGCCGCCGGACTGGCGCCGCGCGGGAGGGGAGGGGGTGTTGCCGGCCTGGTCCGGGCTCGGCGCGATCGGGCTGCAGCTCTTCGGCCTGCGCAGCCTGCCCTTCATCGGGCGCGAGGAGGAGCGCGATCGCCTCTGGTCCACGCTCTTCGCGGTCTGCCGTGACCAGCGCCCCTCCGCCACGATCCTCGTCGGACCCGCGGGATGCGGCAAGAGCCGCCTTGCCGAGTGGCTCTGCGAGCGCGCGCACGAGCTGGGCGTCGCCGACATCATGCGCGCCCAGCACAGCCCGCACGGCGGCCCCAGCCACGGGCTCTCGGCCATGGTCGCGCGCGCCCTGCGCACCACCGGGCTCGGCGTCGATGAGGCGACGCGGCGCATTCAGGTGGCCCTGGCCATGCAGGGCGTCCAGGATCCGGTAGAGGTGGCGACCGTCGCGGCGCTGCTGCAGGGCGACGGCGAGGCCGGGACGGAGGGCGTGCTCCCCCCGGGCTCCGTGCGCTTCTCCAGCCCCGAGGAGCGCTACGCGGTGCTGCGCCGCATGCTGCTGCGCTGGGCCCGCCTGCGCCCGCTGGTGCTCTGGTTGGACGACGTCGCCTGGGGCCTGGACGCGCTGCGCTTCGCCACCTCGCTGCTCGACGCGCTGGACGGCGAGTCGGCCCCCATCATGATCGTGCTGACCGCCCGCGAAGAGGCGCTGCCGGAGCACCCCGTCGAGGCGGATCAGCTCCAGGCGCTCGAGCGACGCCCAGGCGTCCAGCGGCTGAACATCGGCCCGCTCGATCCCGAGCACCAGCGCGAGCTCGTGCGCGCCATGCTGGGCCTGGACGGTGAGCTGGCCCGCCGCGTCGAGGGGCGCACCGCCGGCAACCCGCTCTTCGCCGTGCAGCTCGTGGGCGACTGGGTTCAGCGCGACCTGCTGGTGCCCGGCGCCAACGGCTTCCGGCTGCGCGACGACGCCTCGATGGCCCTCCCGAAGGATCTCGCCCACGTCTGGCAGGCCCGCATCAGCCGCCTGCTCGAGCGGCGCGCCGACGCGGAGAGCGGGCGTCTCGCGCTGGAGATCGCCGCCGCGCTGGGCCAGGACGTGGACCCGGCCGAGTGGGAGGCCTGCTGTCGGGAGCTGGGCTTCGAGGCGCCCTGGCCGCTGATCGAGACCCTGGTGAGCGAGCGCCTGGCCCGCTCCGGCGAGGGCGGCGTGCGCGCGGGCTTCAGCTTCGTCCACGGCATGCTGCGCGAGAGCCTGCTGGCCCATGCGGGCGCGGAGGGCCGCCTCGAGCAGCTCCATCGCTGCGCCGCCGCCGCCCTCGCCAACCTGCGCGACGTCACGCCCTGGGTCAGCCTCGCCGAGCGCGTCGGGCGACACCTGCTGGAGGGCGGAGACGCCGAGGGCGCGCTGAGGCCCCTGCTCGAGGCGGCGATGCGCCGGATCTCCGGGGGAGATTACCGGCAGGCCGAGGTGCTCCTCGTCGAGCGAGCGCGGGCGCTCACCCTCGCCGCGCTGCCCGAGGCCGACCGCCGAAACGGTGACGGCGAGATCCCCTGGGCCCAGGCGCTGCACCACCAGGGGCGCTTCAGCGAGTCGGAGGAGCGCGCCAGGGGCCTCGTGGCGCAGGCGGCGCTGCACGGCTGGGCGGAGCTCGGCCAGAAAGGACGCTTCACGTTGGCGCATCTCGCGCGGATGCGCGGGCTGTACGCCGAGGCCCTGGCTGAGCAGGAGCGGCTCGAGCCCGAGGCCCGCGCGGCGGGCGATCGGGAGCTCCTCCTGCGCGTCCTGCGCGAGAAGGGGCGCATCCGCCTGGATCAAGGCGACATCATCGCCGCGGGCACCGTCTACCAGGAGGCGTACCGGATCGCGCTGGCCCTCGGCACGCCCGAGCTCGAGGCGATCTGCCTGCGCGATCTCGCCCACCTCCACCTGAGCGCCGGCCGGCACGCCCTCTCCCTGCAGCACATGAAGGCCGCCCGCGCACGCTTCGCGCGCTCGGGGAACCGCTGGGGCATCGCGGACGCCTTCAACATGCTGGGGGAGGTGGATCGGGATCAGGGGAGGCTGGATCGCGCCGAGACCCGATATCGTGAGTCGATCGAGCGCTTCTCGGCCATGGGCTCCTTCGACGTCATCATCCCCTACTTGAACCTCTCCACCGTCCTGCTGGTCCAGGGGCGCCTGGAAGAGGTCCCGGCCCTGCTGCAGAGCTGCCTCAGCCTGGCGCGCCGCATCCAGAGCCGAAACCTGGAGGGCCTGACGCGCAGCCTGCTGCTGGTGCGCGCCGCCACCGCCCGGGACTGGACGGCCTGGTCGGAGGAGTGGAGCGCGCTCGAGCGGATCGTCTCCGAGTCCGGCAGCCTGGGCATGGATCTCGCCGCGAACCTGGAGCTGGCCGGTCAGCGCGCGGCGGACTCCGACACGACCTGGGCCGCCTACGCGGCGCTGCGGCTCTCGGCCACCTGCTGGAGCGCGCTGAGGCGCCCGGACGACCTCGCCCGCGTGACCTCCCTGCTGGACATGATCACGGCGGAGAGCTCGCCGTGATCCGAGCCGGGCCCTTCGTCCTGGAGCGTCCGCTCGGACGCGGAGGCATGGGAGAGGTCTGGAGAGCGGTCCACGAGCTTCAGGGCCAGCGCGTGGCGGTCAAGGTCCTGTCGCAGCGCGCCGTCGAGGACCCCAAGTACGAGGCGCTCGTCGAGCGCTTCCGCCGCGAGGCCGCGACCATCGCGCGCCTGCGGCACCCGGGCCTGGTCTCGATCCACGGCTACCACCAGCAGGAGGGCGG
>CAZKWG010000864.1:0-3281 GCA_964556105.1 uncultured Enterobacterales bacterium
AGACGCCGATCGAGGACGCGGCCCGGCAGCTCACGACGGGCGCCGCGGGCGCAGCGCTTGCCCTGCGCGGCGCTGGGATCGGAGGAGGTGGCCTCGGGGGAGGTGGCTTCGGGGGTCGGGTTGATCTCGCTCATGGTGTGCTCCGGTTATGGACGGCCGCGCTCCGACCGTCGTGCTCCCAATCTCACCCCTGCTCATTTCCGGGCCTTGTCTGGAGTGTGAAGAAGTGTGAAGCGGGAGCACGTCGCCGGTCGGACGGGCCGCGTGGCCGGGAGAGCCTCCATGATCGACAGCTCAGAGCACAGCTTCATCGCCCCGACCAGCCGTGGCACCGAGGGCGTCCTCGCCGCGGAGCTGCGCGCGCTGGGCGCGGCGGGCGTCGAGGAGGTGAGGGGAGCGGTGCGCTTCGAGGGGCCGCTGTCCACGGCCTACCGCGCGCTGCTCTGGAGCCGCGTGGCCAGCCGCGTGCTCCTCGTGCTCCGCCGCTTCCCGGCCCCGGACGAGCGCGCCCTCTATGACGCGGTGCGCGCCATCCGCTGGAGCGAGCACCTCGGCCCCGACCTGACCCTGGCGGTGGACTGCGTGGGTCAGGCGCCCTGGCTGTCGAATTCTCACTTCGCCGAGCTGCGCGTCAAGGACGCGGTCGTCGATCGGGTGCGCGCGGAGACGGGGATTCGTCCAGGAGTGGATCTGCGCGCCCCGGACATCCGGCTGCACTTGCACCTGTCGGAGGGCGTCGGCACGCTCAGCCTGGACCTCGCCGGCGAGGCGCTGCACCGTCGCAGCATCTCGCGCGTCACCGGGGACGCGCCGCTGAAGGAGAACCTCGCGGCGGCCATCCTCCTGCTGGCGGGCTGGCCGGAGGCCGCGTCGGCGGGGGCTCCCCTGCTCGATCCGATGTGCGGCGCCGGCACCCTGCTCATCGAGGCGGGCTGGATGGCCCGCGACGTGGCGCCCGGCCTCGGGCGTGTGCGCTGGGGTTTTCAGCGCTGGCGCGGGCACGAGCCTGCGCGCTGGAAGGTGCTCCTGGCCGAGGCCGAGCAGCGCCGTCGGGAGGGCGCCGGTCGGCCCTTGCAGCTCTGGGGCTATGACACCGCGAACCCCACGATCCACGCCGCGACGGAGAACCTGGCGAAGGCCGGCCTCTCCTCGGCGCTCCATCTCGAGCGGCGCCCCCTCGGGGAGGCCCGCCCGCCCGAGGGGCCGCCCGGGGTGCTGGTCACGAACCCACCCTATGGCCACCGCCTCGGCGAGGAGGGCGAGCTCGGCCCGCTCTACACGGAGCTCGGCGATCTCCTCCGCCGGCACTTTCTCGGTTGGAACGCCTGGATCTTCACGGGTAGCCGCGCCCTGGCCGGCAAGATCGGTCTGCGCCCCTCGCGCCGCGTTCCCCTCTGGAATGGCCCGCTGGAGTGCAGGCTGCTCTCGTTCCCCATTTCCGCGGAGGCGCCACGGAGCGGTGGCCGCCCCTCCTGGCGAGACCCTGCGTGAAAGAGCGAAGAGCGCGCCTTTCGAGGCCGACTCGGGCGCGCGCCCTCTTTCAAGCACCGTGGTAATCGTGCATCATGTGGTTACTAGAACCCCTGAACCCATGGGCGGTGGCGACTGGCCTTCGCCGAGCCGACGTCAAGAGGTAAATATGAGGTCATCCGCACCGTTTCTGGCGACGCTGATTCTGTCGATGGTCTCGAGCAGCCTCGCCTATGCGGGCGAGTACGTCAGCGGCAGCTACCTGCGCCTGCACTACAACGACCAGGGCACATGGAACGACGAGATCTCCGGCACCGATCCGGTGGAGTACGTCGGCCTGGAGGCCATCCCCGACGACGAGAACTGGGTGGACTTCACCGGCGCGGGCACGCCCTGGCAGCACGTGGTCGTGTCCTACGTCGAGGACGGCGAGCGCGAGAGCTGGTACGGCAGCTACACCGAAGAGAACACGACCTGGACGGTGCTCTCGTCGGACGATGAGTCCACGCCCGACGACATCATCGTCCGGCATCGGATCTCCGCGGGCGCCCTGCTGATCACCAAGACCGAGACCTGGGCCTTCGACGGGGCGGTGATCGCCATCGATCTCGCCGTGCAGAACGTCGGCTCGTCCACGGTCGAGGACGTCGTGCTCGGCTTCGCGGTCGATCCGGACCAGGACTACGACCGCAGCACCCTGCCCGAGGACGGCCGCACCACCAACGACTCGGTGGACCTGATCAACGCCGACGATGAGAACGACTTCGCCCAGAGCGTGGGTCCGTTCTCTGGCTACAGCATCGGCCTGGGCGTCTGCGACACCTCGAAGCAGGAGATCGGCCACGCGGGCCGCAACCCTGACATCTCGGATGTCTTCGACGGCCTCTCCGACATGGACGAGAACACCTCCGACCTCGTCCTGAACTGGCGGCACAGCGAGGAGAGCCTGGCGGCCGACGACGAGTTTCATGGCCGTCTGCTGGTCGTGGTCGGCAGCACCGAGTCGGTGATGCAGGACCTCTACGTCGCCAACGTCGCCAACTGCGCGACCTGTGACGCGGACGGGGACGGTCAGGAGTCGCTGGCCTGCGGCGGCGACGACTGCGACGACGAGGATCCGGCGGCGTACACGGGCGCGACGGAGACCTTCGGCGACGGCGTGGACAACGACTGCGACGGCATCGACGACGACGACGACAACGATCTCGACGGCGTGCTGGACGAGTACGAGGCCGACGCCGGCATGGACTACACCACCCGTGACTCCGACGGCGACGGCTACCAGGACGGCGACGAGATCGGGGAGGATCCCACCAACCCGGTGGACACGGACGGCGACGGCCTCATCGACGCGCTGGACACGGACGACGACGACGACGGCGTGCTGACGCAGGACGAGGAGCGCACCGACAGCGACGGCGACGGGAGCTACAACCGCCTCGACTCGGACGATGACGGCGACGGCATCCCGACCCTGACCGAGGGTGCGGTGGACTCGGACGGCGACACCACCTCCGACTATCTGGACCGCGACAGCGACGGTGACGGCCTGCTCGACGAGATCGAGGGCGTGGTCGATACGGACGGGGACGGCACGTCCAACTACCTCGACCTGGACTCCGACGCCGACGAGGCCACCGACCAGAGCGAGGCGCGGCGCGACCGCGACTGCGACCTGGTCGAGAACTACGTGGACGCCGACGACTACGACGGCCCCTGCTACGAGCCCCCCTTCCAGGACTGGCGCGGCGGCGGTGGCGCCACCTGCTCCACGACGGGCGACGTGGACGGCATGGGCTGGCTCGCGCTGG
>CAZKWG010000865.1:0-3278 GCA_964556105.1 uncultured Enterobacterales bacterium
ACCCCCTCCCCCCTCCGTGGGGGAGGTGCCCCCGAAGGGGGCGGTGGGGGGGCCGCTGCCCTCCAGCCGCTCCTGAACCAGAACCCCAACCTTCCAGCCGCTCACCGCACCTGACAAGGACTCCCCATCCGCGTCACCGTGCAGTCAAAGGTCGTCGTCTCCCCCTCACGGACGGTCACCTCGAGCGGGTAGTCCCCGCCCTCGATGGCCACCGTCGCTGTGTACGCGCCAACCGGAAGGCGCTCAGCTCCCCCCGGGCGCAGCGTCCTGCTCGCCGGGCCATTCAGCTTCACGCTGCTCGCCTGGTCGCCCTCCATGCGCACCTCGCCCATCGGCTGGGCAGGCTCCACCACCTCCGCCGCTGCGCTCGCCTCCGCGGCGGTCTTCGCCTTCGCCGTCGGCGCCGCGACCTCCACCGGCGCCGCGACCTCCACGGGGGGGGCTGCCGCCGCCGGCGCTGCCTCCGCCGGCGCCACCTCCGTCGAGGGCGGCGGCCTGGGCGCGATCGTCGCCGCCGTGGGCAGCGCAGGGGCGCCGGGCGCGAGCTCCTCGGGCGGCGGGAGCGCCAGCCAGGTCCCGACGGTGAGCCCGATCGTGGCCAGGATGAGCTTGATCGCCTGGCCGGTCCAGCGCGCCTGCTCGTTGCGTGGCCCCAGCGTCTCCACCGGCGCTTGTTGCCGCATCGCAGCATCTCCAACAGGGCCCGAGCGCGCCAGCGCGTCCAGGGTCTCCGCCCGATCGACGTAGAGCGGCGGCGTCAGGGTCTCGTGGCTCGGGCCGACGTCCCGCGTCGCAGGCGGCGTCTCGACGTCCGAGCGCCGGATGGTGCGCACCCAGCCCCAGGCGTCGCTCTGCCCTGGGGCGGGCAGGCCGTTGATGACGGGCGTGAGCTGACGCTCCACCCACAGGCGCACCTCGTCGTCGAGATCCAGTCCCCCCATGCGGCGCAGCGCCGTCTCCAGCTCGCCCGCGCTCAGGCGCGCCTCGGGCTCGAGGGCCAGCGCGCTCTCCAGGAGCGGCACCAGCGGGCGCAGGGCCTCGGCGCGATCGGCGAGGCGATCCAGGCGCAGGCGGGTCCAGTCCCGCAGGACCTCGGGCTCGGGCGGCAGGCAGGGGTTGATGGTGCCGAGATCGAAGAAGCTCTCGCCGGCGACCATCTCGTAGAGGGTCAGGCCGAGGGCGTAGACGTCGGCGGGGTGACCGAAGTCGGCGCGGAAGCCGAAGCGCTCGGGCGCCATGTAGGCGAGCGTAGCGGGGAGCACGCGCAGGGTCTGGGGGCGGATGCCGCGCAGGTCCGAGCGGGCCAGGCCGAAGTCCAGCACCTTCAGGCTGCCGGAGGGCGTCAGGCGCAGGTTGGCGGGCTTGAGATCGCGGTGCAGGACGCGCAGCAGCTCGCCGCGCTCGTCGCGGGCGCGGTTCCAGGCGGCGTCGAGCGCCGCGGCCGTCTGGCGGGCGATGTGCAGGGCGGCGGGCAGGGGCAGCTTGCCGACGCGCTCCAGCAGGGTGTCCAGCGTGACGCCGGGGATGTACTCCATCTCGATACAGAAGCGCCGCTCCATCTTGAAGACGGCGTTCACCCTTACGAAGCAGGGAAAGTCCGAGAGGCTCGCCAGGACCTGGGCCTCGTGGAAGAAGCGCGCCACCCAGGGCTCGGCCGCGCCCTCCTCCAGCACCTTCAGCGCGACCCGCATCAGCGCGCCCTCGGCCAGCGGTCGGGCCAGATAGACGTGGCCGAAACCGCCCTTGCCGATGAAGCCCTCGACGCGGTACGCGCGCGGCCCCGATGGCGGCAGGGTGGTGCTGTCCAGGCTCAAGGGGGGCCTCCGCCGAGGTGCAGCCAGAAGGCGCCCTCTACCGTGAAGTCGGCGGTCCAGGCGCTGGAGCCGACGACGAGATCGTCGTAACCGTCTCCATCGACGTCCCCCACGCCGGAGGCGTGAAGACGTACGTCGAGGGCCTCGATCGCGGGGAGGGAGAGGGCGACCGCCTCCTCGGGAGCGATCAGGCTGGGCTCGTCGAGGTCGGTGCTGCCCAGGTAGACGAAGATCGCCCCCTCCTCGTCGGCGCCCTCGCTGACGTAGGGGGGCGCGCTGACGAAGAGATCGTCGATGCAGTCGCCGTTGACGTCCCCCGCTGCGCCGACCAGCTCGGCGTAGCGCTGGTGTCCGGGCTCGTCGGCGTCCGGCCGCGTCAAGGTGGCGGCGCCGCCGCCGCCGAACATCAGGAGGGCCTGGGGCTCGATGCCTCCCGGCGCGCCCATCAGCGTGTCGTCGTAGCCGTCCTCGTTGACGTCGCCGACGCTGGCCAGCGTCGCGCCCAGCCGACCGACATAGCCGCCGCTGCGGCTGTTGTCGCCGAGCGCGAGGGCGCTGGCCTCCTCGAGCAGGACCTCGCTCGCGCCGAGAAGATCGGCCTGCCCGAGCTGCCACACGGCGCCGTCGTACCAGTCGCCGGTCCAGCCAGGGTGGATGGGCGCGCCGACGAGCAGCTCCAAGAGGCCGTCGCCGTCCGCGTCCCCGCCGGGCGCGACGGTCACCTCGTCCAGGAGCTCGGCGCTCGCGGCGCTCAGCACCACGTCCAGACAGCCCGTGGCCAGGCCATCGCAGGTGCCGCTCCGTGTGCTGCTCCCCCAGACCAGACCCGCCACGCCGCCGTCGTCGCCGTAGGCCCCGAGGCCGATCTCCGGCAGGGTGTCGCCGTCGATGTCCGGAAGGCTCGCCGCGCTCCACTCGGAGTAGGCCGCGTCGGTGATCAGCGCGGCGTCGCCCGCGCGCAGCGCCGTGACCAGCCCGATCACGGTGTCGCCGCCGATCGGCCCGTGGACCACGTAGACGCCGTGCACGTTCTCTTCGAAGCTGTCACCCGAGGCGGCGATGAGCAGATCGGCGTCGCCGTCTCCGTTGGCGTCGCCCGCGGGCAGCGGGTCCAGGACGATGTAGGAGACGCGCCCCACGCGCGCGATCTCGCCGTCCAGCGCGAGATCGTCCCCCACGACGGCGAGGCCAGCACCCTCGGGCGCCTCGAAGAAGAGGAGGGTGTCTCCCGACATCCCCACGCCGAAGTCCTCCCGGCCATCACCGTTCAGATCCCCCAGACCGCGCACGGCGACGCCCAGGCCCAGGTGATCGTAGCCGCCTGCCCAGGCGGCGTGGGCGTCGAGCAGGTCCGCGCGCGCAGAGAGGCCGAGGGCCTCCGCCTCCAGCGGCGCGTCACACTCGGTGGGCTCGCCCGTCTCGCCCGTCTCGCCCGTCTCGCCCGTCTCGCCCGTCTCGCCCGTC
>CAZKWG010000866.1:0-3272 GCA_964556105.1 uncultured Enterobacterales bacterium
CTCTGGTCAGGTTTGCTCCGTGCAGGTTTGCTCTGGACAGGTTTGCTTCGTGCAGGTTTGCTTCGTGCAGGTTTGCTCCGAACAGGTGTGCTTCGGACAGGTGTGCTTCGGACAGATCTGTTCCGAACAGAATCGCTTTGGACAGTTCTGCTCCGAACAGAGTCGCTCTGGACAGGGTTGCTCCGAACAGGTTTGCTCCGAACAGGTTTACTCCGGATAGATCTGCCCCAGACAGGTCGGCCTCCGGCTCCGACAGAAGCTCCAGATTGGATCCCTTGTGAACCCGCAGCCCCCGCGCCACCAGGCGGTCGGGCCACTGCGTCACCCAGCGCCAGCTCGACAGCGCGCGCAGGATCGGGGCCTCAGCCTCGCTGACCTCCCAGCCCGCCCACCCTTCCAGGCTGCTGGCGACCGCCAGCATCGATCGGCGCAGGGGCCAGCCGAATTCCAGGTGAAAGGCCGCCCCTACCGGTGGATCGCGCAGCAGGTCCAGGGCCCAATGTTGGATCTCCAGGCGTCTTGCGGTCTCCCAGCGGCCCAGGCGCCCGAGCAGGAATTCCAGGGCGCGGTCCTCTTCTTGTCGGAGCATGGCCAGCGGCGCCCTGCCCAGCAGCGCGATCTCCCGCTCGTCCCGCCGTCTCTGCATGCCGCGCTCCAGCCGCAGCTCCCAGAAGCGGGCGCAGAGGTACTCGGCGAAGGAGCGATGGCCGAAGAACACCCGCGCAGTCCCGCCGTGGGGATCGATCTGCATGGCCAGCAGGACGCCCAGGCGGACGGCGTCCAGGGTGCTGCTCTCCAGGCGGGGGGCGACCTCACGGATCAGGTTGCCGAGATCCTGGGTGTCCAGGTCGCGCGGCGGTCGCGTGTGGGCCAGGCAGCGCGCCTCCCAGGCGGCGCGGGCCAGGAACCAGAGCATCGCGTCTACCGGGTCGCTGGTCTGGATGTGGCCGGCGCTGCGGAGACACTCCGCCAGCGCCTCGGCGGCTTTCGCGACCACGGGGTGCTTCTGCTGGTCGCGCTCGAACTTGCCCTTCGCCAGCGAGCGCATGAAGCGCTCGTAGACGGCCCCTGTGTCACCGCCCTCCGCGGTCTCCCCCCACGTCCAGGCGATCATGAAGAGCAGGATCGGCGTGGCCGCCAGCCCCGTGAGGCCCCGTTGTCTCAGCCCGCCCAGATCGGGGCCGGTGCCCATGACCTTTCGCCAGCCCGCCAGCCAGCGGCCGATCTGGTCTTCATCGAGCGGCTGCACCTCCAGCAGCGTCGTACGTTCAGGCAGCTCCGCCGGCAGCGCCCCGGGCCGGCTGAGGACCAGGACGCGGCGGTTGCTCCCGCAGGCCTGCTCCACGTCCTTGAACAGCTCCTGCAGGTCCCGGCTGCCCAGCTCCACCTCGTCCAGGCCGTCCAGGATGATCAGGGTCCGGCTGCCCGGGCGCTCGATCTCCGGGACCTCGTCGGCGGCGATGTCCAGACCGGCGCCGCGCAGCACGCGGTGCAGGGCGGGGCGGAGCACCCGTTCTTTGCGGAAGCGACGTTCACCCAGATCGTCGGCGCAGCGCACATAGAGGGGCAGCCAGCCCTTCCCGCCGGAGCGCAGCCACTCCTGAGAGAGGTCGCGGGTCAGCCGGCGGGCGCTCAACGACTTGCCCATGCCGAAGTCGGCGCGGACGACGACCGGGCCGTGCTCCAGGTGGCGCAACATCGTGGCGAGGGCGGGGTTTGTCTCGGGTGTGCCGGAGGTCTCCTTAACTAGCTTAACTAGCGGCTCCACATAAATCTCATCCAACGCCACATGTCGCACCCCGCCGTCGTCCTCGCCGCGGCGCCGGTTCCCGAAGACATGCCGGTCGCCCCAGTCCGCCTGCTCGCGCACCACCAGCTCCCACAGCCGCAGCGCGTCCCGCTCCGGTCCCAGCTTCAGCCAGGCGCGGAGGTCCTCCCGGCCGGCCAGGCGCCGCTGCCAGGCGTAGAGCACGTCGCGCTCGAAGGAGAGCCAGTCCTCATCGGCAACCAGCGGATCGCCCAGCTTTGGATCGTTCACCGCCCGCCGCAGCAGGTGGTAGAGGGGCAGACCGAGGGGCGCCTCGCCGGTAGACGCCGTCGGGACCTCGCCGTCGCGCGCCGCCGCCAGCCGCGCCTGCAGCGTCGTCTCCAGGCTCTGCTTCTCCGTGCGGAAGCGGGTCGCCAGCCGGCTGCCCCAGGTCCTCATCTGGGGCAGCACCTCGTCATGGGCCTTCGAGGCCTCGCCGGCCCAGAAGCGTCGCACCTGATCCGGCAGGGTGCGCAGATCGTCCACCAGCACCGTGCCGCGCAGCGCCTCGCCGAAGACGCCGATCAGCAGGCGATCCAGCTCCAGCTCCTGCCGGCCCGGCTCGGGCTCGGCGGGCACCAGCCCCGCCGCCCCGCTCAGCGCCTTGTGCAGCGCGCTGAGGGCCTCGACCTCCTCCTTGCCCAGGCCCTTCTCTTCCCACGCGCCGCTGACCTTGATCGCGGCGCTGAGGATCGAGACCACCACGCCAACGCTGTCGAGCATCGTTTACTCCTGGGCCTGCTCTATCTTGCGCCTCGGGCGAGCGCATCGTCGGTTGACGAGGCGCCTGGGGTTGGGTGCGTGGCGCAGAAACCGGAGCGTGAGTCTGAGGCGCCAGGATTTGCGTCCCCCGCCCGGAGCGGTCCGGTCCGCGGGGGTGAGCACCCCTCACCAGCCCTGGAGTCCACCATGCGCAGCCTCATCGCCCTCCCCGTCGCCCTCCTTGGCTCTGGCGTCAGCCACGCCGGGACCTGCACGATCTCCGCCGCCCGCGAGACCGTCACCTGCACCGCCGGGAGCGGCGATCCGCTCTGGATCGCGTCTACCGCGTCCACCGGCTTCGTCGTCGGGATCGACATGTCCAGCATCGACATCCTGACGATCCGCGGCTCCATCACCAGCGGCTCGGGCTGGCTCCTGAATCTGGGCGACTCCGAGACGAACAACGGCTACTGCGGCGACGCGGGCAGCACGTCCAACGACTCCGAGCTGTGGGTGACTGGCCCTGCCGTCTACCTCTGCGACAGCGACCGCGGCGGCAGCGACTACCTCTGGCGTTGGACCGACGCGCTCTCCGCCACGAGCAGCTTCCAGCTCATCGTCGCGGACGGCGCGGTGCTGTTCCAGAACCGGAGCACGGGAGTCTACAAGGCCTACAGCTCCGACACCGTCTTCCAGGTAGACGGCGACGAGCCCGACGCCGAGGGCGGCACCAACGACGCGCTGCTCTGGCTGGGCGTCAACC